>NZ_JAKJSR010000024.1:0-117037 GCF_050337155.1 Vibrio cionasavignyae | reverse complement strand
GATCAAACTCTTCAATTTAAGATTTTGTCGGCTCAATGAATACTGACTTCAAAACTGTCCCTTACTTAAAAAGTAAGAAGTAATTTTAAAGCTATTATCGCTCCAACAGAACGATAATGAATTTTGACTGTGTGACAGTAAGTAAACTTACTACCCTTAGGTCACGTGTTCATTGAAAACCATTTTACTTCCTAAGAAGTTGTTTATCTCCGCTCAAAGCAGAAGTAAACATAATGATTATCATCAACAAGTGTCCACACAGATTGATATAGGTCTAAATTGTTAAAGAACATCTCTTCACTTGGTTAAGCAATTTGCTTTCCGTTTGAAGAGGCGGCCATTCTAGCGAGATATTCTTTCGTGTCAAACACTTTATTGATTTATTTTTTACTTATTTCAAAAACAAATCCTGAAATCTCTTTTGGCTAGAAGCCTTACTGAACATTGCCTTGAACCCTTGTGGGCTCTGCCGTGTCACTGAGGACGCATTATAGAGATAGAAGTCACATTGGCAAGTGTTTTTAACTAAAAAACTTGAAAATAGGCGCTTTTGGTTGAATTTCACACAAGACTGTCCAAAATCGTAGATTAAGCGTTCGAAATACCCACTTGCTTAACACTCTGACCTTCTTTAATACGTGGCTCTACTGAACGATTTAGGTTCTGTGGGAAGTTAGAACCAAGCTGTTCCGTCAATAGTAGAACAGCATCGTGAGCCATACGACTGATTGGAAACTCAATGGTTGTGACTTCTGGATACAGAGCTCGACAACTATCAACACTGTCATAACTGATAATCGAGATATCTTCAGGGCATTGTATTCCATGTTGATAACAATATTTCATTATCCCACGAGTCATTTCTTCACCCGTTGAAAATATGGCACTTGGTTTTTTCTGCAATGCCATTACTGCAGCCATAGCATCGTAACCACTATCTAGCTCATAGTCTCCTTCAATAATGTCGCTTTGACCTATCGTCAGTTTATGATCTGACATGACTTGAATAAAACCCGCTAAACGAGCCTTCGTGCTGTCCCTATCGCACGGCCCTGTCACGCATACAATATGATGGTGCCCTCTATCTATTAGATAGCTCGTTGCTAACGCAGATGCTGCTTGATGATCAAATGTCACGCAGCGTTCTTTAATGCCAGCGATATACCTATCTAAAAGAACAAATGATGATGTCGTCTTAGATAAATTAATCAATTCTTCATCGCTGAGATAACGGCTATGCAGGATAAAACCATCGCAACGTAAATCACGAAACTTATCGATGGCTTTCTTTTCTCCTTCAGCGCTGTGGTGTCCTTGCGCTGTAATTAAAAACTTTTGTTGCTCATCAAGTTCTAACTGAACTTGATTCATCATCTGACCAAAGAAACCACCAGTATAGTAGGTAACCATCAGCCCAATCATGTTTGAGTTTGATTTCGCTAGCGAGCGTGCAATTGCACTCGGTCTATAATCCAGCTCAGCCATCGCTTCCTCAACACGACGTTTGGTGTCAGCACGAAAACTTCCCTCACCATTGATGATTCGAGAGACGGTTGAGCGATTGACCCCCGCCAATGCAGCAACTTCCTTAATACTTGCCATTGACATTATTTCCTTGTGATTGATTACTGAGTGGCTGGCCCAATAGTACGTTAATTCATTGGGTAACAAAAAGAGGTAACCATGAGTACAAGGTGAATGTTAGGGAACGTACTCACGGTTATCGACAACCGTGTCGATCAAACAACAGCACTATAGTTAGACAGCGTTATCGCATTGCTAGTAAGCAAAGAGCGTAACTCTGCCGATTTTAAAACCTCCAACTCATGCTCTCGGCGGGTGCTATAAGAGCTCATCGAATCCAATTCTTTGTCAGCGATACCCGGATGGCACATGACTTCCACAACAGAATACGATAGTGCCCACTTTCGTACATTCGGAATCAACCAATCAAGTGTCGCCGTGACATCGTAAAAACCGTCAGTAAATAAATACTGCTTCAATTCAGGCTGAGCACGATAGGGAACACCGAACTCTTCACTCAATTGTTTGACGACCTCGCGTACAACAGGGTGCAAATGGACGTGATGGTGACTATCTATATGGCTAAGCTCAATGTCATAACTCAAAAAGTGCTCCATCTGACGTCGCAACTCTTTGTATATATCCGCTTCATGTTCAGGAGTTATTGTTACCATCAATTGCTGATAACTTAAAAAGAGTCCATTTTCATTGACTAGTGGGTAATTCGAAGACATAGGCGCACCAGCTGTCAACCTCAGATGAATACCGACGCTCAGTTCAGGCGCTTGCTTTAATCTCAGCAACGCATCACTTTCCCCGGGCATCGCTACCATCATCGTCGTTGACGACACAACACCATTAAGATGACTATCAATAATTCCTTCATTGACCTTTCGGCATAATCCATAGTCATCTGCATTGAAAATTAACTTCACCTATATCCTCCTTACGTTGGAACTAGCGTGCACTAAATTGCGGCAGGTCGTTATCATTTTCCACTAAGATATCTGCAAGTAAAGATTTGGCTACTTGAATATCATTTACCAGTGGGTGAGTTGCCAACGCTAATAACGCCGTCTCTTTGTTGCCAGAAACGGCTGCATCCACAGTCAGCATCTCATAACTTTTTACTCGTGCAATGAGGCTGTCGACGTAGTGTGGTAAAGGGTCTGTGGCAAGCGGGGTTGCTCCCTCGCTTCCTACGACCGCGGAGCATTCAATTACAGCATCGTTCGGTAAACTTGCAATGACACCACCGTTCTTCACATTTACCACATGTAACGCATTGCGATTATTGTAAATAGAATCTACCAAATCGAGTGAAGCATCTGAGTAATATGCTCCACCACGCTCTTCGAGTTCTTTTGGTTTACTATCTAACGAGTCTTGTTGATATAACCGAAACAACGCCGCTTCCGTCTCCATGACTTGGGTCGCTCTACTGCCTTGACTTCGATAAGAATCTTGCTCTTCAGCAAGCATTGCGTCCGTTTGATAATAATAACGATGATAAGGACAGGGGATGACTCCTAAAGCATCCAAAAAGTTGGGGTCCCAAGGCTCCTCAAACACATTTTTCATTGAGAAGTTAGCGCCATCTCCCACTTTTTTAAGTAGTGCCTGGGTAACATCCTCACCATCTAAATAGGCACTCGTCACCCATACTAAATGATTCAATCCTGCGAACTTCATTTTCAACCGACTAGGTTGGCAATCTAACATATCCGCCGCCATCATCTGCATGGAAACGGGTACATTACACAGCCCTATAGTTTTAACTTGGCTATGCTTTTGAATCGCTTCTGTCACAAGTCCAGCAGGATTTGTAAAATTAAGCATCCATGCATTTGGAGCGAGCTCTTCAATATCTCTGCAGATATCAAGAATTACAGGTATAGTTCTCAACGCCTTGGCAAATCCACCAGCGCCCGTAGTTTCTTGCCCGACCCTATCGTAACGAAGTGGTATAGCTTCATCTTTTTGCCTTGCAGCCAAGCCACCAACTCGAAACTGAGTCATAACAAAATCCGCACCTTGAATCGCTTTTCTTCGATCCAATGTTTGAGTTACAACAATGTCCGCCTTCGCCTTTGACACCATACGCTGGGTCAAGGCTGTAATAATAGAAAGCTTTTCCTCACCCGCTTTAATATCCGTTAAGCAAATCTCGGTTACCGGTAAGCGATCAAGACGTAATAAAATCCCTTCTATTAGTTCGGGGGTATAACTACTACCACCACCGATCACTGCAATTTTCAATGAACCTGACGTCATCATATTACCCCTGTGGTAAGCCCTTTCGTAATTCAACGATTTCCGTCGCTAACTCATGAGCAAGAATGGTCGTCATAAGATGATCTTGAGCGTGAACCATCACTAAGGTCATTGGGATTTTCCCTTCACCTTGATCTAATTCAATCAACTGTGTTTGAATTAAATGAGCTTTGTTCAAGCACTCTTTGGCTTTTTCTAGTGAACCCTCTGCAGAGGCTAGGTCCAGATTCCTGGCTGATCTTAACGCTTCAAAACAAAGGCTTCTTGCTTCACCTGCATTACAGATAATCTCCATAACAACCAATTCTTGATCCATAATAATCTCCTCGTCCTTATCTTTATGCTGTTGCAGGTTTATCTGCAGTGACTACCTTGCTTTCATCTTGAGGCTGCTCTTGCTCTAGCAGTTGTTTCTCGAACATCTTGAAGAATGGAAGATAGATAAATAGATCGATGACCATCAGGATTGCCACTAGTAATACGGGTGACAACGTCCAACCAGACCCCCAAGATGCTCCAATAATGGCGGGTGCTGTCCATGGTGTCGTCGCGACCCCCATACCTACTAAGCCTGCATGTACAGCAAAATAAGCAATGGTGGCATTAATCACTGGCGCGAAAACAAATGGGATAAACAAAATTGGATTCAGCACGACCGGGCTACCAAAAATTACCGGCTCATTTATTTGGAATAAGCCAGGTACGGCACTCATACGACCTAAGCTTTTAAGGTGCGCAGAACGACTAAACATCATCAAAATAACCAACGCGAACGTCGCGCCAGAACCACCGATGAATATATAGAAGTCCCAGAATGGTTGAGTAAAGATATTTTGAACGGGCTCACCCGCAACAAACGCATCAATGTTAGCGCTAATATTAGTTAAGAAAATTGGCGATAGTAGACCAACAACTATCGCAGCACCATGAATGCCGGCAAACCAAAGAAGCTGACATACCAACAGAGCACCAATAATCGCGGGCAGTGTATTTGAAGCACTGACAAGAGGCTTAAACATTGCCATCACAGCATCAGGAATGAGCATGTCATATTGAGTTTGGACAAAAAGGCTTAGTGGATAGAGAATCAAAAAAACGGCTAGGACTGGCAGCAAGACTTCAAACGAGCGAGCAATCGCTGGCGGCACCTGTTCTGGCATTCGAATCGTGATGTTGTGCTTTTTCATAAAGCGATACAACTCGACAGCAAAGAAGGCACAAATAACAGCGGTAAAGATCCCTGTGCCCCCCATGTGAGCAGTAGGGAGCCCACCATCTTTTGCCGGAGAGGCCACTAAAAGAAAGCACATCAATGACAAAGTCGCACTCGTTATGCCATCCATCTTATAGGACTTAGCCAAACTATAGGCAACACCAAGAGACACGAAGATCGTCATGATCCCCATCGACATACTAAATGGCATCATAATGGTATCAAAATGAGTCGTCGCTAGATCGAGCCATGCTCGACCAAAAGAATTAGTGGTCTCCTCAGTAAAAGGAGGAAAAGCAAAAACGAGAATAAAACTACCCACAATAATAAATGGCATTGCGACAATAAAGCCATCCCTCATCGCTCTAACGTGGGGCTGATTACCCACTTTAGTCGCAAGGGGGGCAATATGCTTTTCTACGATATTAATAATCGCATCATAAAGCTTCATAATATATTCCTTTATTTTACGTTAAACTGATAATCAATTAATCAATGAGAGCGAGCGCTTGTTCAAGAACCTCTTCTCCCTTCATCATTCCATAATTTTGTGGTGAAATTGCCTCGATGTTTTTACCATGTTCAGTCGCCACTTTTCGTAACTCATCAAGTTGAAATCTTACCTGAGGTCCGAGTAGACATACATCGTAGTGAGCAATATCTTCATCAAACTCCGACACGGACTTTGCTTGAATCTCGCATTCAATACCCCTTTCTTTCGCTGCCACTTGCATTTTTTTCACCAACATACTGGTCGACATTCCTGCGCTGCAGCAAAGTAGTATTCTCTTCATATAACCTCCATTCCCAGTGATATAACCACCCTAACAAAAACAACTTTAACATTAAAGCGCAACCGGTTGCGTTTTTGGTTGAAGTGGATCGCAAAAATAAAAACACTTGATTTATTACCATAACTATTTCATTAGATTAAATATCAGCTTTTCCATTTCGTTATTATTAATCAATAAAACAAGGACTATTTATGAGAAAGGTCACTAGTTTAATCGGTAGCTTACTTATCCCTCTATCATTCAATGCTATAGCGCAAGATCCTAAAGCCACTATCTACCTCACCTTTGACGATGGCCCCATAAATGCATCAATTAAAGTGATCGAAACACTCAATAAGCACAATGTAAAAGGATCGTTTTTCTTCAATGCGTGGCACCTCGATGGTATCGGGGATGAGAATGAAGACCGAGCATTAGAGGCTCTGATGCTTGCACTCAATACCGGCCATATGGTGGCAAACCATAGCTATGATCATATGGTACACAACTGCGACGGTGCGAACGGTGAGAATACCGCTGCGGCATGTAATGCGACAGGCATGCACAACGTTAACTCTTATCGTGATCCCGCCTATGATTACACCTTCTTCCCGCTAAATCTGGCTAAACTTGAGCAGCATGTTCCTAACATCAGCAGCTATGACAATTATGTCGCCGATCAGTACGCTCGTTTGCCGTATACCAATGGCTGGCGAGTAGCTAAAAGTTTTAAAGCTGATGGGCTCTGTGCAACTTCAGATGACTATTTACCTTGGGATCCTAACTATGTTTGCGACCCTGACAATCCATCAAATAGCTCAAGCAATGCTATGACACTATCCGATATGTTGACCAATGACAGTTATCAGCTATTCGGCTGGGATCTAGATTGGGCACCTGAAAACTGGGGGATCGCAATGCCCGCTAACAGCTTAACGGAGCCGGAACCATTTCTTGAGTATGTAGAGGCCTCTATCAATACATGTGCACCTGTCACTATTGAGCCTGTTAATTCCAAATCACAGAATTTTCCATGTGACACTCCACTCCATAAAGACAAGGTCATTGTTCTCACCCATGAGTTCCTATTTGAAGATGGGCACAGAGGCATGGGCGAAACCCAAAATATCCCAAAACTGGATAAATTCTTAGATCTTGCGCTAAAGGCTGGGTATGTGTTCGATACTTTAGATAACTATATTCCTAGCTGGAAACCAGAAGTGCAGTACTCAGTGGGAGAACATGTGAACCACGAAGGTACCATTTACATTGCACAAAAGGCTCATTACTCTCAAAGCGACTGGGCACCGTCCTTACAATCAACACTATGGTATAACGCAGACCCTGCAACAAACTGGAAATTAAACGTTAGCTACGAACAAGGGGACTCTGTGGTATATAACGGCTTGCAATACACTGTCATTACCGCTCACGTATCACAAGCAAGTTGGACTCCAAATTCAGAACCATCTTTATTTTTACTAGCAGCTACTCAATAATCTATCGTTAATTAAGTAGCATTACCCTCAAAATAATAAGAGATTCGAGCTCGAGGATTCAGATACTCTCGGATCTCTTCTGGTAATTTCTCTGGATGAATCACTGATTCAATGGTGAGTTCTTTTGGTGCTAACGTAATGATAGGTGCTTGTAGCTTGGGGACGCTAGGATCGTACAGCAAGACATTTGGGCACAACAAACTACCACTATTGATAGAGATAACTAAGCCAACCATATCATTCGAAAGCTTAACGATCGTGCCCGGCGGATAAACCCCCATATACTTGATTAGCATATTCAGGTTCTCGGCGTTGTAAAGATGCTTACTATGCTTATAGAGATAAGAAAGCGCGGCATACGGTATTTTTTTCTCGCTCGGGTTCTGATGATGACACAAACCATCAAAAGCATTAGCCACTGAAATAATTTGAGTGACTGAATCAATTTCGTCCCCCTTCAACCCTAGCGGGTAACCAGAGCCATCAAGTAATTCATGATGCTGCTCAATCACCGTAATGACATCATCAGGTAATGTACCAATCGCTCTTGCAATGTCGGCACCATACTTAGTATGCAGCTTCAGGTAATTATGCTCGGGCTCGGAAAGCGGGGTTGTTTTTCGCAAGATAACCGATGGGATTTTCACTTTACCGATATCGTGAAAAAGTGCCCCCATACCGACAGCTTTAATTTTCTCTCCACTAAATCCTTTCGCTTTGGCTATCATCATCGAAAGCACGGATACATTGAGACAGTGAAAGTAGAGATCTTCGAATTCACTTTTACTGCCCATCAAATGCAGCGTGACTTCATCTTCCGACAACAGAGAGTCGACAATATCTTCTACCAGTAACTCTGATTCTTGAATCGCTAGCTCAGGACGGCTGCGTAACTTCGCCATAATACTGCGAATGCGCGCAAGCGATCTATCAAACTCCTTCTCACACTGAGAAACCCTGCGGCGATATTTACTTAACGTTTCGATTCGCTCTTGCTTTTCCGCCCACAACCTTTCCGCTTCATCAGACTTCTCATTCGTTAATAGATGTGAAGATTCACTTATCGACTCTTCTGCAGGAAGCGGTATTGTGTCACTCAACTCAGGCGTAACATACACATACTTGATTCCGAGTTGCTTGATAACTCGTACTTGTTCGTCTGATTTTATTTTGAAGGTATTGAAGAGGAAAGGATGGTCATTCCACCTTACGGGGAGCCTAATATGTAAGCCTGGTTGAAGTCGGCTCACCGACATTTTTATACTAGCCACAAAATCACATGCAACAATGAGTAAAACACGCGAGGAGTCTAATGAACTCCTCGTCAATCTTCATCTATAAGTTTAAAAATACAACCTATTATGTGCATTTCGTCAAACTAGGCCAATTAATAGTACTTATTCTACTGGTTTACTTTTTAATAATGCGGCAATTCTAGGATCTAGACTCTTACCATGTGACTGCTCAAATTCTTCTCGCTTAATATCAATAAGATTCTTCACCGAGTGCTGAGCAAGCCCCTTCGGTACTTCTGTCACCAGCTTGCCTTTTTCTTGGAGGCTCATTGCTTCACGATAAAACTCTTTGAAGCGCCGAATGATCATTGATTGAGGAACCCGTCTCAGTTCGTAGCCCTTATTTTGAATAATCCAGGTTTCTAATTGATTTTGCGGCGTCTTCGCAACCACACGGTTCATCGCTTCCATAAGCTCTGATTCGGTTAATTGACTTTTAAGTAACGTTAATTCGCCCATAATAGGCGGCCACTTCTCTCCGGCTTGAAGACGTTCCCGACAATGCTGCATAATTCGCATCAATTCAGCTTCAGTCACGCTATCAGCAAAATCTAAAAAACGCCCCGTTGGTCGACGGCCATAAGATTTCAGCCACGTCGATTCATAGATGCTAAGTAAAGTACCAAAAATATAGTTACACCAATCACTTGGTACTCTTTCATGCTGCGCTTCATCAACCAATGACTTTGTCGGCAAACGGCCTCTCTGCTGGGATACCACAGACGAAGATGGCGTAGTAGTAGAAGTTTTCGCCACTGCAGATGTGGTAGGCTTGGGATCTGAAGCCTTTAGGTGTTCCAAGCTGCCACTAACGCCCATCTCACGGAGCTTTTTCTCCATGGAGCCAAAGTCCACATTTTTTGGTTTATTACCGTTACCCATATTAAACACCTACGTTATGGTAAAAAGGAGCAGCTATTCGCTCTAAAAGTCAGGTTTCTTACCCTGCCCTCTCAAAAACTCTCTAAATTCTTCAGAAGGACTAACATCAACCGACTTATTGTTTTGATACGATTGACGTCTTCTTTCTTCAGCCTGTTTTCGGCGATCTTCCGCCTGTTTCTCGTTCACAATCCACAGACGTAGCTTATTCAGCATCTGCGTAACCGAAGTATACTCATTCGCACGAGCTTTATAGTACACCACAAACTTCTCCCAAAAGAGATTCGGATCGATTTCTAAGCGAGAAAATGCCAGTGGCTGCTGAGCCCACTCAGGAACCACAAATTCATTCAGTTCATGAGTTGAAATGTACTGCTGGCTTTCACCCTGTGATTGACCTTGTTTACGTCTGGTCGATGCAGAAGGAAACGTGTTTGTCGCTTGTGGCTTGACAGGTACACCAATAATTGAACGAAGATTTCCCGATTGCTTCGCATACTCAAGCCAGTTATCCAACTGACCCGCGAGTCGGTTAATGTTCATCGTAGGCGATGGATTGCTTTCTTGCATAAAGCTTTGCCAAACCTCATCTCGACGATTTGCTGGCACTTTATATAGGTTGAGTTGTTGGTGTGACCAACCTGGGGCGCTGGATTCATTCTGCGCGCTAACCTTAATTGGAGCGCTAGCTTGCTCAACAGGCATCGACACAACAGGAATCGAGACCGACTCCCCCTCTGGCGCCAACAGTTTGAGATGATGTATTTGCTTTCTGCCTCTTGTTTCCACATGAGACTTAGTCATGACACCTTTATTGACTAAGGATGTGAACACATCAGCCAATCTAAACTCACCCAACAAACATTCATTTGCGATATCGGCAAGAGCAATTGACACACTCCCATCGTGACCAGCGAGATCCGCTAGCTTCAGCAATACAAGTTTTTCACTCGCTTCCACATTCGTTTGTTGCCATGCAATATGGGTAAACTTCGCGCTCACAATCACTCTCCTATCTAGTACTTTGATTTTAGCGCCTTTCGCCTTGAAAGACGAGTACAGCTAAAGCCTCTCCGCCTGCTTCAGACAATTAACGTCAATTAGACTGTTTGTTGAAAACAAGAACTTTGTGGCAATAACTAAGGCAGAGGTATCGACTCTTCGTCGGAAGTCATCATTATCGACAGTGGCGTATAATAATGCAGATAAGCTTTTGATAAGATACAAAAAAGCCTCGACTTTCGTCGAGGCTTTTTTGTTTAAATATGGTACCGGTGGGCGGACTTGAACCGCCACGCCCGAAGGCAACGGATTTTGAATCCGTCGTGTATACCAATTTCACCACACCGGCATCTTTAGGCTATTGCCCTTTGATGTTTGGCATTATACGTAAGCTTGGATGACGTGCAAGAACAAAACACTGTTTATTCATTTGTTTGCTGTTTTTTTGGTCACAACGTGATGCATTTCCGCAACGGAGGCTTTCACAAGCCCTTTAGAATCGTTATTCTGTGGTCAGATTAATAGATTAAAAAGTAGATAAAATGAAAACACAACCTTTGCCTCCAGCAGGCCTTTTTCGCCGCTTGGGTGCCTTGTTTTACGATAGCTTAGTCGTTTTGGCGTTAGTAATGATGGCAGGCGGTCTCGTCGTCGCCATTCTTGAGGCGCTCGTTGCTGCCGGGATGATCTCATATGGCTCTTATACCGATGCAAGCGATTTACTCAGTCGTCACCCCATTTGGAGTCCTATTTACACAGCATATCTTGCGATGGTTTGGGTCTATTTCTTTGTTTATTTCTGGACGAAAGCAGGACAAACATTAGGAATGCGTGCGTGGAAACTGCAAGTTCAGAATTTACAAGGTGGACGAATTACCGTCACTCAAGCATTAATCCGTCTTGCTACTTCTGCATTTGGACTCGCTAACCTCGCCGTTCCCATCGATACTAAAAAGCGCGGCTTTCAAGATATATGGGCAAAAACACAAGTTGTCGTGCTGCCTAAAGCACAATAGCCTTTGAATGAGGCGTTATAATAAAAAAAGGTGCCATAATGGCACCTTTTTCCGTTCTAATGACTCGCAATCACTAAGCTTTAAACGCCTTAAATGCGTTGATTAAGCCATTTGTCGAGCTGTCATGTGAATCCACATTATTGTCATCAGCAAGTTCAGGAAGAATTTGGTTAGCAAGTTGCTTACCCAGTTCCACGCCCCACTGATCAAAACTAAAGATGTTCCAAATGACACCTTGTGTGAAGATTTTGTGCTCATACATCGCGATTAGGTTACCTAATGTGCGAGGTGTGATTTGCTTCACTAAGATTGAATTCGTTGGGCGGTTACCTTCAAACACTTTAAATGGAACTAAGTTTTTCACTTCTTCCGCTGTTTTGCCTGCCGCGCTGAACTCTGCTTCTACTGTTTCTTTAGACTTACCAAACGCCAACGCTTCCGTCTGAGCGAAGAAGTTAGACATTAGTTTCTGGTGATGATCGCTCACTTGGTTATGAGAAATCGCTGGTGCTATGAAGTCACAAGGAATCAGCTTAGTACCTTGGTGAATTAGCTGATAGAACGCGTGCTGGCCATTAGTGCCCGGCTCACCCCAGATGATAGGACCCGTTTGATAATCCACAGCCTCACCGTTACGGTCAGTAAACTTACCATTTGATTCCATGTTGCCTTGCTGGAAGTAAGCAGCAAAACGGTGCATGTATTGATCGTACGGAAGGATCGCTTCAGATTCAGCACCATGGAAGTTGTTGTACCAAATACCGATCAGAGCAAGCACGACTGGAATGTTATTTTCTAGCTCAGTGTTAGCAAAATGATTATCCATTTCATGAGCACCGGCAAGAAGCTCAACAAAGTTGTCATAACCAACCGCTAGGATGATAGAAAGACCGATTGCCGACCATAGTGAATAGCGACCGCCTACCCAATCCCAGAACTCAAACATGTTGTCGGTATCGATACCAAATTCTGATACTGATTTTTCGTTAGTAGAAAGGGCTGCGAAATGCTTTGCTACGTGCGCTTCATCTGAAGCGGCTGCCAAGAACCAATCACGGGCAGAATGTGCATTCGTCATGGTCTCTTGAGTAGTAAATGTTTTAGACGCTACCAAGAAAAGCGTGGTTTCAGGATTCACTTTCTTCAAGGTTTCAGCAATGTGCGTGCCATCAACGTTAGAAACGAAGTGCATGTTTAAGTGATTAGTGTAAGGGGACAGCGCTTCTGTCACCATGTACGGACCTAAATCTGAACCACCAATACCAATATTCACCACGTCTGTGATCGCTTTGCCGGTATAGCCTTTCCAGTCACCTGAAATAATACGCTCAGAGAAGCTTTTCATTTTTTCTAATACAGCATTCACTGCAGGCATGACGTCTTCGCCATTCACCATAATTGGTGAGTTGCTACGGTTACGTAGCGCGATATGAAGTACAGAACGCTCTTCCGTCTGGTTGATAGCCTCACCAGAGAACATCGCACTGATTGCCGCTTTTAGCTCGGTGTCGTTCGCTAGAGCAAACAGGTGCTTCATGGTCTCTTCGTTGATAAGGTTCTTAGAGTAATCAACAAGAATGTCTGAGCCAAAATTTGTAGAGAGTTTATTGAAGCGTTCTGCATCTTGAGCAAATAACGCTGCCATATCCATATCTTGCGCAGATTCAAAGTGTGCTGTCAGTGCTTTCCAAGCGTCAGTTTGCGTTGGATTAATGTTTTTCAACATGGTCTCTATCCCAATTTTTTGTCGGTTTTTGTTCCCTATCCCCCCAAGGAAAAGGAACCCCCGGTTAGCGAAAATAAAACGTATAAATCTAATATAGCTAGGTAGCGCATACATCACGCTACTCACAGCAAAATTTCTCTGCCATTTACAAATCGATGGCTTAAATTTAGTAATAAACTTTCAGGTCGTATTATGAACCAGAGCGTCAGCACGCTCCTTGAGTTAAGTCACGTAACGGTTCACAATATAAGCAATACATTTTATGCACTCGACCTATCAATCCTCAATAATACACAGGACAGTCTATGTGGCAACAGCAGAGCCTACTTATCCGAGCAAAACCTCGAGGCTTCCACCTCATTACTGATGAAATTAAACAACAGCTACCCCAACTTCAAGGCTACTCTGTAGGTTTACTACATCTATTCATCCAGCATACCTCGGCAAGTTTAAGCTTAAATGAAAATGCCGACCCCACCGTAAGAAAAGACATGGAACGCCACTTCAATCGCTATGTGCCAGAAGACGCCCCTTACTACGAGCACACTTATGAAGGGAGTGATGATATGCCTGCGCATATAAAAAGTGCACTGCTTGGAGCCAGTATTTCGCTCCCTATCAGTCAGGGTTATTTAGCTCTAGGAACATGGCAGGGTATTTACCTGGGGGAGCATAGGAATCATGGTGGTGAACGACGTATTATTGCCACGTTACAAGGGCAAACGTACTTAGAATGATATGTCTACAACTGGGGAGGATATGAGTGACCGATAAGGCTATAATACCCAAAAAATGATGCTCCCTCACCTAGAGTTGGTGAGGGACGTCGATTAAAGGTGTGATTTATCGGAACGGTAACTCATCTCAACGCGAGACGTTAGCTTGGTCACCAATTCATACGCTATTGTGCCAATATGCTCCGCTACCTCCTCGGATGGTAATGCGTCACCCCATAATGTCGCTTCATCACCAACGCGATCCGACGCTTCTGGCCCCAGGTCTACCGTCAACATATCCATAGAGACACGCCCTGCAATTGGCACCTTACGGCCATTCACTAACACAGGGGTACCATTTGGCGCCATACGAGGATAACCATCGCCGTAACCAATGGCGATCACCCCGACTTTGGTGTCTCGTTCGCTAGTCCAGTTTGCACCATAACCTACGCTCTCGCCTTGCTTCACTTCACGCACCGCAATAAGGTGGGACTTTAACGTCATGACAGGCTTAAAACCCATATCTTCAGCGGTTCTCTCACCGAATGGTGAGACACCATACATAATGATGCCAGGCCTAACCCAATCAAGCTGACTTGTTGGCCACGCCAGTAATCCCGCCGAAGCAGCCAAGGAACGCTCACCATTACACCCTTCGGTCAAAGACAAGAAAGTATTGATTTGATCCGTGGTCACCGTTTTATCCAGCTCATCGGCGCACCCAAAGTGGCTCATATAACGAAGTGGCTTGGCTACATTACCGCAAGCGTGCAGGCGCTCAACAAATTCCGGGTACTGCTCTTCACGCACCCCAAGTCGGTGCATACCACTATCGACTTTCAGCCACACCATCACGGGGGTTTCCAATTCTGCTTGTTCAAGCGCTTCCAATTGCTCAATACAATGCACAACCGTTTGGATATTATTGGTTACTAGAACTGGTAAGTCGCTCGGCGAGTAAAAACCCTCTAGTAATAAGATAGGTTTAACCACGCCGCTGGCACGTAATTGCAGTGCCTCTTCAATACGTGCAACCCCAAAAGCATCGGCGCCTTTGGCATGCTTAGCAATATGCTTCAAACCATGCCCGTAGCCATTGGCCTTAACCACGGCCATTACTTTACTGTTAGGAGCTTGCTGTTTAATGCAATTCAGATTGTGTGCGAGTGCAGATAAATCAATATGCGCAGTCGCGGCTTTCATATAACTCATCGTTCAACCCTACTCTTCATCAAACGCAGGGCCTGCGTAGTTATCAAACCGAGAATACTGCCCTTGGAACGTGAGTCGAATGGAGCCGATAGGACCATTACGCTGCTTACCCAAGATGATTTCGGCAATACCTTTCAGCGCACTATCAGGGTGATACACTTCATCTCGATAGATAAACATGATCAAGTCCGCATCTTGCTCTATCGAGCCTGACTCACGCAAATCCGAGTTTACAGGACGTTTGTCCGCACGCTGCTCCAAGGAACGGTTCAACTGAGAAAGCGCAACAACAGGAACATTAAGCTCTTTGGCTAACGCCTTAAGGGAGCGAGAAATTTCGGCAATTTCGAGTGTACGGTTATCTGAAAGCGAAGGAACACGCATCAATTGCAGGTAATCGATCATGATAAGACTTAACCCACCGTTTTCGCGCGCAATACGCCTCGCTCGCGATCGTACTTCGGTTGGTGTCAAACCTGAGCTGTCATCAATAAACATGTTTTTCTTTTCCATGAGCATACCCATGGAAGTAGAGATTTTTGCCCAATCTTCATCGTCTAGCTGACCGGTACGGATTTTGGTTTGGTCAACACGAGACAATGACGCAAGCATACGCATCATAATTTGTTCTGCTGGCATCTCTAGAGAGAAGATAAGCACAGGCTTTTCTTGAGACATCGCCGCATTTTCGCATAAGTTCATCGCAAAGGTTGTTTTACCCATCGATGGACGCGCGGCAACGATAATGAGATCCGAACCCTGTAGGCCAGCCGTTTTCTTATTAAGATCGTCATAACCGGTATTCACACCGGTTACACCATCTTGCGGTGTTTTGTACAGTATTTCGATACGTTCTAGTGTTTTTTCGAGAATGTTGTCGACGTTTTGCGGGCCTTCATTCTCGTTGGTGCGATCTTCTGCGATCGCAAAGACTTTGCTCTCAGCAAGATCGAGTAGATCTTCAGAACTGCGCCCTTGTGGATCATAACCTGCATCCGCAATCTCATTTGCCACACCAATCAAATTACGTACCAAAGCACGCTCTGCGACAATATCGGCATAGGCATTGATATTTGCCGCACTCGGTGTGTTTTTAGCCAAATCGGCTAAATAAGCAAAACCACCCACGTCTTCAAGTTGTTCACGCAGCTCTAAAAATTCAGACAGCGTAATTAAATCTAGGGGCTGGCTTTCTTCTAAAAGCGTTCGGATACCGTCAAAAATCAGCCGATGAGGGCGGCTATAGAAATCCTTGCTCACCACGCGCTCAGCGACAGTGTCCCAGCGTTCATTATCTAGTAACAAACCACCAAGCACTGACTGCTCTGCTTCCAATGAATGAGGGGGGAGCTTGATTGCTTCCACCTGAGCATCTTTACCATTCTGATTTCGGATATCCGCCATGACTTTACTCAATAACACACTAAGACCCTTCATTATACGCGAAATGAAAGATGGCTAAAGCAAAGAAAGTGCTATGAACAGAGAGATTCGTCAATCAACAATTGACCTGTCGTTGACGATGACCGAATATACGACAATTATAATCCTAGCCCTTTTCATCATCGTGAGGTTTCAGTGTCAAAGAATTTGCTATTTAGCTTGGTCTTACTTGCATCGCCAGTAGCCTTTGCTGAAGAATTTATGCCATCAAGCGATAGCGAAGACACACCACCTTCACCATTAAAGTCCGAAGTAGAGTTTGGCTTTCAAGCGCATACGGGCAATACCGACTCACGCTCTTTGAATGCTCGAGTCGCGGCAGAATATACAGAAGGTCGTCACCGTACCAGTGGTGAGTGGAAATACTACCAACTGTATAAAGACGATGTGGAAGACAAAAATCAGCAAAACTACATGCTGCAATCGGATTATAAGTTAAGCCAACGAACCTATTTATACGGAAACTATAACGGCTTCACGTCTCTATATAGCTCTTATTATGAAGACCACACGGTATCTGGCGGTCTGGGTTATCAGATCACGAATACAGAAACCCTACTATTAGAGACGGAAATCGGTCCGGGTTTTCGTTACCAAGAACCTAATATTGACGAGATTGGCGATAAAGACATTGTCTTCCCAAACGTGGTGCGCGAAGCGATCATTCGAGGTAACGTTAATGTTCTCTGGAAGCCGCTAACTAACCTAACAATAGGCAGTAAGCTCACTGTGATTGCGGGTAAAAGTAATACCCGTTTTGATACTGAATTAAACGTCACCAACGATATCACTGAAACCATTGCGCTCAAGGTTGCGTATAGCAGTAAATATCATGACCAAGTACCAGGCGACCTAAGCAAAAGAGATTCTATCTTTACCGTAAACCTACTCTTTAATTTTTAGTGTCGTCTCGGCTTTTGGTATTACCTAACTTTTAGTCGTCGCTTAATTTCTAACTCCAACCTTTCTAACTGTCTTCATTTATTTCAGACATAAAAAAACACCAGCCGAGGCTGGTGTTTTTATCGGTGTCTTAACTGAGATTACTCAGCAGCAACAACTTGTAGTGTTACTGTAGCGAAAACTTCTGAGTGAAGTTGAACGCTAATTTCGAATTCACCAGTGTTACGTAGAGCGCCTTCAGGAAGACGAACTTCGCTTTTAGCCACTTCAACGCCAGCTGCAGTAATTGCATCAGCGATGTCACGAGTACCGATAGAACCGAATAGTTTGCCTTCGTCACCAGCTTTAGAAGCGATAACAACTGCTTCAAGAGCGTTAACTTTTTCAGCGCGAGCTTCAGCAGCAGTTAGTTGCTCAGCAACTTTAGCTTCTAGTTCAGCACGACGAGCTTCAAACATCTCAACGTTGTTCTTAGTTGCCATTACAGCCTTACCTTGTGGGATAAGGAAGTTACGAGCGTAACCAGATTTAACGTTAACTGTATCGCCAAGACCACCTAGGTTACCGATTTTATCAAGTAGAATAACTTGCATTGTTTAATCCTCTATCTAAATAAACGGTGCCGATTACTGATGCTTATCAGTGTACGGCAGTAGAGCTAGGTAGCGTGAACGCTTGATAGCGCGAGCTAGTTGACGCTGATATTTAGCACTTGTACCAGTGATACGGCTAGGTACGATTTTACCAGCTTCAGTGATGTAGTTTTTAAGAGTTGCTACGTCTTTGTAGTCAATCTCTTGTACGCCTTCTGCAGTGAAACGGCAGAATTTACGACGACGGAAGAAACGAGCCATGGGCTATCTCCTGATCTTAAATTAAGTCTGTTGTCGGTAAGCTACATAACAGTCCAACTTTTCAGATGGTGATAAGAACGTATTCTTATCCTTGCTATGTCACTACCTTGTACCAAATGTTGAGTGTTCTTGATGACCTATCTAAACCTTAAAGGCAGAGACAATGGTCAAGCAAAGAATTACTCAGCAGCTGCTTCTGGCTTAGCTTCGCTGCGCTCTTCACGACGAGGAGCACGCTCTGCACGTTCTTCTTTCTGCTTAAGCATGATAGAAGGCTCAGTGATAGCCGCTTTAGTACGCATAACCATGTTACGTAGAACTGCATCGTTGAAACGGAAAGCAGTTTCTAGTTCATCAATAGTTTCTTGAGGTGCTTCAACGTTCATAAGAACGTAATGCGCCTTGTGAAGCTTGTTGATTGGGTAAGCCAGTTGACGACGACCCCAGTCTTCTAGACGGTGTACAGTACCGCCAGCTTCAGTGATAGAACCAGTGTAACGCTCGATCATGCCAGCAACTTGCTCGCTTTGATCAGGGTGCACCATGAATACGATTTCGTAATGACGCATAGGTTGCTCCTTACGGATTATTAGCTTCCACGAGTGGCTCGGTCGTCCAGAGGAAGCAAGGAACGAATAAATAAGACCGAGAATTAAGGACCGCGAATGTTATAGAAAGAACGGAAAATAAGCAAGTAATTTCGATGCTTAACAACAAAGGTTCCTAGGGTCCAGAAGCTAGAACCTAAAAATCCTTTTTATTCATCAGCATAGATTTTGACCGTCAACTCACCTTTAGTATCAATGGATGCTCGATACATTCCAGAACTATTCATCGCAAAATGAATATCGCCCTGTGCATCCATCGCAATTAAGCCCCCCTCTCCGCCCATCGTCTTGAGTTCGCCTTGAATGATCACTTCACAGGCAGTATGGACATCTTCGTTTAAATAGCGCATACGCGCTGCGACATCACCGGCTACCGTCTTACGAATAAAGTATTCGCCCATTCCCGTCGTCGATACTGCTACGTTATTGTTTTCAGCAAAAGTACCCGCGCCAATAATCGCGGTATCCCCGACACGGCCATATTTCTTATTCGTGACCCCACCAGTACTGGTCGCCGCAGCAAGGTTGCCATGGCTATCAAGCGCCACCGCCCCTACTGTGCCGTATTTTTTGTCATCTGGATACTTCGACTCAGACAGCGCAAACAAACCTTTTTCTTTCATGGAAAGCAATTGTTCATAGCGACGCTCAGTAAAGAAATAATCTTGCTCGGTATAGGGATGCTGATGCTCAAACGCAAACTTTTCAGCGCCTTCACCGATAAGTAAAACATGGTCACTATCGCGCATGACATCGCGAGCTAGCTCAATAGGGTTTCGAATATGACGCACACCTGCGACGGCGCCCGCATCCATTTCCGCACCATGCATGACAGAAGCGTCCATCTCCACCATTTCATTGTGAGTCAGTACCGAGCCTTTCCCTGCATTAAAATGAGGTGAGTCCTCCATCACTTTTACCGCTTCCACCACGGCATCAAGCGCATCCCCACCAGAGGATAGAACTCGTTCCCCCGCTTTAACGGATGCTGACAATACTTCAATAATTTCTCGTTTAAGTTTCGCAGACATCTGTTCTTTAAGAATCGTGCCCGCACCACCATGAATCGCAATAGAAAAAGGCTTTGTCATTCTCTCGTCCCTTGTCTGCTCTCTGCTAAATAAAGCGATAAAAACACAAAGACCTCCCGTGAAGGAGGCCTTTAAAATCATATTTTTAATAACAGCTCTTGCTATTAGTGAGAACCGCAGCCACCGCCACCGCAGCAGCCATCTTTCTTCTCAGCTTTCTCACCGTGCTCGTCACCACCACAGCAACCGCCTTCATGATCGTGGTCATGATCGTGTCCACAACCACCTTCTTGGTGAATGTGACCGTGCGCCGCTTCTTCTTCTGTCGCTTCACGTAACGCAACCACTTCCACATCAAAAGTTAGCGTTTGACCAGCTAACATATGGTTGCCATCAACAACAACTTCGTCGCCGTCAACTTCCGTAATTTCTACAGGGATAGGACCTTGATCTGTATCCGCTAGGAAGCGCATGCCTACTTCAATTACGTCAACGCCTTGGAATACGTCTGCAGGAACGCGTTGTACTAGCGCGTCATTGTACTCGCCGTATGCTTCTTCAGCCGCTACGACAGAAGTAAATTTGCTACCGACTTCCTTGCCTTCTAGCTCTTTTTCCAAACCCACGATAAGGTTGTTGTGACCGTGAAGGTAATCAAGAGGCGCTTCAACTGTTGATTGATCAACAACAACACCGTCTTCAGTTTTTACTTGGTACGCGACGCTAACGACTACGTTCTTAGCAATTTTCATGTGAACTCCAAAGGATTGGCACTTGAGGCTATGCCTCACAAAATAATCACCGTTTATACGGCTTATGTGCACATTATGGGGATGAAATTGAGAAACTCAATCACTCAGGCTTAAAAATGCCAATTAAGGCTTCTTCGCCGCGCTCACTTTTTTCGACCGATTGTGGTGTACGCTGCTCTAGAAATTCGCACTCAACACACTCTACCCACTCTACATTATTTTCAATCCACCAACGTAAGCTGTCTTGAGTGCTGCACTTGGGGCAACTTGCGCCCGCGATGAATCTTTTTTTAATACGCGTCATTTTGCTTCCTAACTGTAGCGCTAATACCAAAACTCTGGGGCTAATCCCAAAAATTTCTAGATTGGCGATCATTTTCCATTTCTCTACCAAAAATCTCTTCTAACTCTTTACGAGCTTCTTTAGAGCGCTGAGCCAGCTGAGTATCTTCACTGTGCAACGGCAACAGTTCTTTAAGCATCGCATTGTCCAACTTTCTAAAGTGTGCTTCTGCGCGCTTAGCCTCATATGGATGAAACCCTAACTCAATGAGTGTTTGTCGACCTAAATCGAGTGCCCCTAAAAACGTTTCTCTTGAATAGCTAGTGACACCATGATTCATAAGTTGATATGCCTCGACACGACTGCGCGCCCGAGCCAACACTTTAAGTTTTGGGAAATGAGCATGACAAAGATCGACCACCTCCATAATCTCCTCCGGAGAGTCAGTACAGATGATAATCGCCTCGGCACTATTCGCGCCTGCCGCTCTCAACAAATCAAGCTGTGTCGCATCACCATAAAACACTTTATAGCCAAACTTACGTAACAGGTGGATCTGGCTAGCGTCGCTTTCCAAAACCGTAATTTTGATTTTGTTGGCGTACATCAATCGGCCAATAATCTGCCCAAAACGCCCAAAGCCGGCAATGATGACGCGAGGCTGTCTATCATGGACATCACTTTCAATCGAAGCTTCTTCGGTATTATTTAACGATTTCTCAAACCACTTTTTCTGAGCCATCAATAGCAGCGGAGTCGTCACCATAGATAAACTTACCACGACTAAAAGAAACGCAGACTCTTCTCTCGACAATAGACCTTGAGCACTTGCCGCGGTAAAGATAACAAAAGCAAACTCCCCGCCTTGGCTCAAAATCGCCGCCATCTTACTGCGCGCTTTAGGGCGAGTGCCAAACAAACGCGCTAAGACATACAGCAGCAAGCCTTTAATCACCACCAGCGCAGTCACTGCTAACAAGACCTTAAACGGCTCTAAAACCAACAGTCCAAGGTTAACCGCCATCCCCACGGCAATGAAGAACAAACCTAGTAACAAACCTTTAAATGGCTCAATAGCAATTTCTAACTCATGGCGATATTCGCTTTCTGCCAATAAAACGCCGGCTAAAAACGTACCCAACGCCATCGACAACCCCAGCTTTTGCATGAATACGGCAATGCCAACAACCAGTAGTAACGCCGCCACCGTAAACAGCTCTCGTACACCACTCATCACGACATAGCGGAATAAAGGGCGAATTAAAAAGTGTCCAGCCACCAGCAAGCCAATCACACCAGCAAACATCCAAGCAATGTCCGCCCAGTTGCCCGACGTGTTGCCCGCTAACAAGGGTAATAACGCCAGCATCGGAATCACCGCGATATCTTGAAATAGCAGCACCGCAAAACCAGATTGCCCGGTTTCGCCACCCGCTAGCCCTTGCTCTTCAATCACCTTGAGAGCAATCGCCGTCGATGACAGCGCTAATCCCATACCAATCACGAGACTGGTTTGCCAGCTCAGTCCAAACAGTGAAGCAATACCGGATAGCACCAAGGTCGTCAGCAGCACTTGCGCCCCACCTAAACCCAATATAGGCACTCGCATTTGCCAGAGTTTTTTGGGGTTTAGCTCCAAACCAATCAGAAACAGCAGCAGGACCACGCCAAATTCAGCAAAGTGCAATATCTCACTGACATCACTAATAAGACCAAGCCCCCATGGGCCAATGGCCACCCCAGCTAACAGATAGCCTAGAACCGATCCTAAACCAAACCGCTGGGCAATGGGTACCGCCACCACCGCAGCCGATAAAAAGATGACACTGTTTTGCAAGAGATCACTAGTCGCTGCCATCTTTATGCTCCGGTAATAAATAATTAGGAAGAATGTGCGCATTTCCCAAGGGATTCATCAACCATTGCCGATACTGATCGGCATGCTGATAACGCTCTATATCATCGACACGCCGTGACCAATACAGCACCAAAGGCTCTACCCAATGCATTTTGCAAAGCGCTGCAGATAATTCAAAAGGTTGCAAAATTTGTTCAAGAGGATACTTATTATAGCCCGTTTGACTGAATGCCTCTTCCTTGCCTCCAGCTGTGATCACACTACGCCAATACTTACCTTCTAGCGCACACTCATCGCCAAACGCAAAGCCTTTGCCCAAGACGCGATCTATCCACTCTTTGAGTAATGAAGGGCATGAATACATATAGAGAGGGTGCTGGAAAACAATCACATCATGCTCAAGCAACAATTGGTGCTCGACATTTACATCAATAAAAAAATCAGGATAAAGCGCATAGAGATCGCGCAGCGTCACATGATCAAGGGAGCGAATTTTGTTAAGCATGACTTGATTGGCAATCGAATTTTGCGGCTCTGGATGGGCATAAATAACCAGAACTTTCGGAGAGGGAACTGAGCTTGTTTGTAAAGACGTCATTCCGTGAAATCGTTCCTTGTACTACCTAGCAGTAAGATATTTGTTATAAGTTTGATCCATCATAACGCAAAACGGATAATGATCGACATTTATCCACTTTGCCCCTAGTATTCCAAAGTTCAAACTCACCGTTAGTTATAGCCTTATGATCACCTTTTCCGACATTCAATTGCTTCGAGGTGGAAAGCCTCTCCTCGACCAAGCCTCTGCCACCATTCACCCAGGAGACAAAGTGGGTCTCGTTGGGAAAAATGGTTGTGGCAAATCTACACTGTTTGCATTACTAAAAGATGAACTTTCTATTGATGCTGGCACGTTTCATCAGCCTTCCCATTGGGAACTGGCTTGGGTTGCACAAGAAACACCAGCCCTAGACCGTAGCGCAATTGAATATGTGATTGATGGTGATAGAGAGTTCCGTGGGCTAGAACAAGCTCTGCTAAAAGCCGAGCAAGCCGACAACGGTAACCTTGTCGCTGAATTACACGGAAAAATTGAAGTCATTGGTGGTTACAGCATTCGTGCCCGAGCGGCAGAGTTGCTGGACGGCTTAGGCTTTACTCAAGAGCAAATGAGCTGGAATCTGACGCAGTTTTCCGGTGGTTGGCGCATGCGTCTTAACCTAGCACAAGCACTACTATGCCGCTCAGACCTATTGCTACTTGATGAGCCCACCAACCACTTGGATCTCGATGCCGTCATGTGGCTAGAGCGCTGGCTGCAAAACTATCCGGGCACCTTGATCCTGATCTCGCACGATCGCGACTTTCTTGATCCGATCGTCAGCCGAATTATTCATGTCGAAAATCAAGCACTGAATGAATACACCGGCAACTACTCTTCGTTTGAAGAGCAACGTGCGCAAAAGCTCATCTTGCAACAAGCGATGTTTGAAAAGCAGAAAAAGCAGATGTCGCACATGCAAAGCTACATCGATCGCTTCCGCTACAAAGCCTCTAAAGCTCGTCAGGCGCAAAGCCGCATTAAAGCGCTTGAGCGAATGGAAAAAGTCCTACCCGCTCAGCTGGATAACCCATTTAGCTTTGAGTTTAGAGAGCCAGCCGCACTACCGAATCCTATTATGATGATGGACGACGTCTCTGCAGGCTATGACAATAACCTAATTTTGGAAAAGATTAGACTTAATTTAGTACCGGGTAGCCGTATTGGTTTGCTTGGTCGCAATGGTGCTGGTAAGTCCACACTTATCAAGCTGCTATCTGGAGAGCTCGCCGCGAAAGGCGGTGATTTTACTTACTCTCAAGGTGTAAAAATTGGCTACTTCGCCCAACACCAGCTTGAAACGCTTCATCCAGAAGAAACCCCATTGCAGCATATGATGCAAATTGCTCCCAACCAAACCGAGCAACAGCTTCGCGACTATCTAGGCAGCTTTGGCTTCCAAGGTGAAAAAGCGCTCGATAAAGTGGCGCCGTTCTCTGGCGGAGAAAAAGCTCGCTTAGTGTTAGCCTTAGTTGTCTGGCAAAAACCGAATTTATTGCTGCTTGATGAACCGACTAACCACCTAGATTTAGACATGCGTCAAGCCTTGACGTTTGCACTGCAAACCTTTGAAGGGGCCATGGTTATTGTCAGTCACGATCGCTATTTATTGCGTGCGACCACCGATGATCTTTATTTAGTCCATGATCGCCAAGTCGCACCATTTAATGGCGACTTAACGGACTACTATAAATGGCTAACCGAGCAACAAAAGCTTGAGCGCAAAGAAACCCAAGACAACGAGCCAAACAAAACCTCCGTACACAGTGCAGCATCAAAAAAAGAGCAAAAACGCAAAGAGGCCGAGTTTCGTAAACAAACCGCGCCGGTTCGTAAACAGCTTGAAAAGCTTGAAAAGAAAATGGACCAACTGAGCGCGCTGCTAAGTGAGGCGGAAACGCAATTATCCGAATCATCACTGTATGATGCCGAAAACAAAGCTAAACTAACTAAAGTACTCGCACAACAATCAACAAGTAAATCCGAACTTGAAGATGTTGAAATGGAGTGGATGGGGCTTCAAGAAGAACTAGAAGCAATGGAACAGGAGTTCTGTGGATAATGGATAAAGCACACCTCGAACATCTATCTCTCGAACACTTATGGCAGTTTAGTCTGCAATACTATGGTGTGAGGGAGATAAAAGAGGCGTGTCTGACTATCCAAAATCACTACCATGGCAACGTGAACCTGCTGTTGATGCTCAAATGGCTTGATGAACAACAGCGCCACTTTGCTGCCGAAGATTGGCATCTCATTCAAAGCTGTTTGGGTCGCACTGAACAGCTTCTTCATCATTTTCGTCGCTTGCGTCGACAACTTAAAAATAATGTTAGTGACAATCTCTATCGCGAAGCACTCGCCTTTGAACTGAGTGTAGAGAAACAGCAACAATCTGACCTTGTCGATTGTATCAACTCACTCACCCTCACCACCAATCAACACCAACCCTTGGTCAGTAAATATTGCCAGCAGCTCGGTGCTGAACATCTAAGCCCGATATTTGTGACGCCATGCTCGGTATACTTTCCTAGCAAATGACGTTTCCGACCCTACAAGCCTTGTTAGCCAGTAGACGGCTTGCCCAATAAACTTATCCAACTAAATAAACTTCTTCACTAAATAAACTTGCTACCAAATAAACAGCACACATGATGCCGTCAGCATGGCCATACTCGAGTTAAAACGCTTCCACGCGATTGGTGTCGACAACCAACGACGAATCACAGTGCCAAATCCAATCCACACCGATGACGTCTGAAGTTGAATCAATAAAAAAATCACTGAAATAGCCAGCAATGAAAACCAATAGTGTTCACCCGCTAACGAGAATGAGCTCACCGCTGTGACCGACATTAACCACGCTTTGGGGTTTAAATACTGAAACAGCACGGCTTCAAGGCATGTCATCGGTTTCGCTTGATCATCTTGACCCGTTTTATTGATCCCCGCGGATAAAATCCGCCACGCCAAATACAACAAATAACCACTCCCTAACCACTTCAATAACGTTTGGACCACAGGATAGTTCGTGAATACCACCCCTAACCCCGCGCCATTGAGCAATATCAAGCTAATGAGTCCTAGGCCAATCCCCAAGCAGTGCGGCAGGGTTTTTACATAACCAAAATTCGCTCCAGAAGCGGTCAACATCACGTTGTTTGGCCCCGGAGTTCCTGTCATGACTGCTGCAAATAAAGCAACAGAGACAATAAATGACCACTCCATCACACTCTCCTTAATCCAAAATTAAATTGTACCGACACAATCTTACAAATAAGTGTTGATAAAATGTAAAATAGCCGACAAAATAACCATAACAATGGATTAAACTCGACGCAAAAGGTTTATTGTCACCATGACAATCGAAAATATTACCGTATTCAAACAAGATCCCGTGCCGATCTATAAACAGATCGCCGATCAAATCAGTGAAAAGATTGAAAGTGGCAGCCTAGAAAGCAATAAAAAGCTCCCTACCCATCGTTGGTTAGCCGATAAACTATCGGTTACAGTAGGTACCATCACTCGAGCCTATGCTGAAGTCGAGCGCCGAGGTTTAGTCGAAGCACGGGTCGGGGCGGGTACCTATGTCACGGATAACAACAAACCAACTTGGTTGTTTGAAGAGATCGCCGACGACGCGAGCGAATGTAACTTTAGTTACAATATTCCCCCACGCCTCGATCGCAGTGATATGTTGAAACAGGCCATGCAGCGTATTAGTCAATCCCCCCAACACCTGAATCAACTCATGCTCTATCAACCACCAGCAGGATTTGATAGCCACCGCGCTATCGTAAGCCAATGGCTAAACGACAAAGGCGTCCACTTAGATGTCAATACGCTACTGTTTAGCTCCGGAGCCCAACATGCCATCCAAATGGTGTTAGACACCTTTACACGCCCCGGCGATACCGTGTTGGTCGAACAATACACCTATCCTGGAGTGATCAGTCTCGCTCGGCAGAATCAGCTCACACTCAAGGGCGTGGAGATGGATGATGAGGGAATCACTCCCGAGTCATTAGAAGTATGCTGCAACCGCTACTCGCCGCGTTTTCTCTATCTAACACCGACATTACAAAATCCGACGACTGCCATTATGTCACCGCAGAGACGACAAGCTATCGTCACCATTTGCCAAGCGTATAACGTTTATATTATTGAAGATGACATCAATGGATTATTGCTAGATTCTGCGCCAGAACCTCTGGTGAACTTGGCACCCGACCATGTCATTTATATTGGTGCGTTCTCAAAATACTTGGCACCAGGTCTTCGCGTTGGTTACCTTTGCGCCCCAGAAAAGCTGTACCCACCACTGGTTATGACATTGCAAAACCACAGTTGGATGATCAGTCCTTTGCTGATTGCTTTGACATGCGAAATGTTGATATCCGGGGACGCAGAGCGCAACATTGCCATGATTCGCAACGAAATGCGCCAACGAATGGCCGCGGCAACGCAAGTACTTGGTGCCTTTAACATGCGCTATGAACAAGGTGGTTTTCACGTTTGGCTGACTCTGCCTGAACAGTGGCGACTGAGTGAGTTTGTACAAAAAGCGGCGGAATCTGGCGTGATTGTTAAATCAGGGGAATTATTCGCACCACCCGGTGGCACAGTCGCACCAGCAATACGCCTTTCGTTAAGCTCCCCACAAACGATCGAACAACTCAAAGTCGGCGTAGAAAAACTTAACACGCTATTATTATCCAATCCAATCAATGAATTTACGCTATGAACACACCAAGACTGCTGCCGTTTATCGCTGCCAAGGGACTTGGCAACGCACATATTCAGACCTTAATTCCGCGCTTTATTCGTCGAGGTACACTATTCACTCCAACTTGGGAAACACTCGATACGCCAGATGGTGACTTTGTCGAGTTAGCTTGGAGTGAAGACCCACACCACGAAAGCGCCAAAAACAAACCTATTTTCATCCTGTTTCATGGCTTAGAAGGCAGCTTTGATAGCCCTTACGCGAATGGCTTAATGCACGCATTTGCCAATCAAGGCTGGTTAGCGGTCATGATGCACTTTCGCGGCTGTGGTCCAACACCAAACCGACTGGCTCGTGCATATCACTCGGGAGAAATTGGCGATGCTCGACACTTCATTGAGCTTTTGGATCATCGTTACCCAAATGCCAATAAGGTTGCCGTAGGCATTTCACTCGGCGGCAATATGCTCAGCAATTACCTTGCCTATTATAAGCATGACACCAAACTGACCAGTGCAACTATCGTTTCTGCTCCCCTTGACCTTGCGGCCTGCTCTAAACGTATTGAGCAAGGATTTTCAAAGGTTTACCGTAAGTATCTCGTGTCCTCATTAAAAAGGAACGCATTAAAGAAAATACACCTTTTGAGCGAGGCTCTTGATCTCACCGCTGAGCATGTCCAGGGTATGACGAAGCTTTATGAGTTCGATAATTTAATCACCGCCCCACTACATGGGTTTAAAAACGCCGACGATTACTACCAGCAATGCTCAGCATTACCACGGCTAAATGATATCGTGATTCCGACTCAATTCATCCACGCGAAAGACGACCCTTTCATGAACGATGACGTCATTCCTAGCTATGAACTACCAACACACCTCAGCTATCACTTACTCGAACGAGGCGGTCATGTTGGCTTTTTGTCTGGCAGTTGGTTAAAGCCTACTTTTTGGCTTGAAGACGTGCTGCCTAAGTACTATCAACACCTGCGAGTCGCGCCGACATCTTGATTTAACTTAAGAACTCACGAACTCTGATATACTCACGCCATCATGAAAGAGAGAGGTATTTATGATCATTCCATGGCAACAAATCGCACCTGAAACACTGGATAATCTGATCCAAGAGTTTGTGTTGCGTGAAGGAACGGATTACGGTGAAAGCGAATTCAGTCTAGCCGACAAATTAGCGCACGTCAGAGGCCAACTCGAGTCAGGCGAAGCCGTCATTGTTTTCTCTGAACTGCATGAAACGGTCGACATCAAATTGCGTCACTCGCTGTAAATGTCCCGCCTTTGGACACGCGTCGCGTAATGAAGTGCTATAGTAAGCCTCTCATTATTTGAAAATGCCACGTCGACGATAGCGATGTCCATTGGCGCTAACATCGCGGCACCATGGTTTAAGCTCCAAAGTTTAAGATCTAAGATTTAAGCTTTAAGACTCGGCATCAGTTTCACGATAACTCTCTCCCACACACAGGAAGAGACAATAACTAGAAAATTACACAGGAAGTGTTATGTCAGCCAAACACCCGATTATCGCGGTGACAGGCTCCTCAGGAGCCGGTACCACAACAACGTCAGAAGCGTTCCGCAAGATGTTCAATATGATGAGCATCAAACCTGCTTTCATTGAAGGTGATAGCTTTCACCGTTTTACGCGCCCAGAAATGGACGTAGAGATCCGTAAAGCGAAAGAACAAGGAAAGCACATCAGTTATTTTGGCCCTCAAGCGAATGACTTTCCCGCACTCGAAACCTTCTTTAAAAACTACGGGCAAAACGGAGTGGGTCAATTTAGACGTTACCTGCATACGTTTGATGAAGCGGTCCCTTACAATCAAATGCCAGGAACTTTTACGCCTTGGCAGGATTTACCAGAAAACTCCGATGTTTTATTTTATGAAGGTTTGCATGGCGGCGTCGTTGATGGGGCGATCAATGCCGCTCAGCATGTTGATCTACTGATCGGCATGGTACCTATCGTCAACCTTGAGTGGATTCAAAAGTTCGTACGCGATACGCGTGACAGAGGTCACTCTCGCGAAGCGGTGACCGACTCAATCGTACGTTCTATGGATGACTACCTAAGCTACATTACCCCGCAGTTTTCGCGTACTCATATCAACTTTCAGCGCGTACCGACTGTCGACACCTCAAACCCACTCAATGCCAAAGGAATCCCAAGCCTTGATGAAAGTTTTGTGGTCATTCGCTTACGAGGGATAAAAAATGTCGACTATCCTTACCTGCTTGCCATGATAGATGGATCGTTTATGTCACGTCACAACACCATTGTCGTGCCTGGTGGAAAAATGAGCTTTGCGATGGAATTAATCGTCCGACCTATACTACAGCAGTTAATAGAAACAGGGAAAATAGGTTAGTTTTTTGCGCCTAAACTTAGATGATTTTTTATACCGTGATCATGTGCACAGTTTTGTATAGAAAAATGGTCTGATGACACGATTAAAATCAAGAAAGTCCGCGCAAAAAAGGATACTATTTCTTTGAAACAGAAGATCGCTTGCGCCATCTTCAAAGTGCTTTTATGCTAGTAAGTCCTAACACAATGGACTTGCTATTATATATGGAAAGCAGCAAGCATACCCTGCAGAGGAAGTAAGAAATATGGTTCTAGGTAAACCTCAAACCGACCCAACGCTAGAGTGGTTCCTTTCACATTGTCATATTCACAAGTACCCTTCAAAAAGCACGTTGATTCATGCGGGCGAGAAGGCAGAAACACTTTACTACATCGTAAAAGGTTCTGTTGCTGTACTTATTAAAGATGAAGAAGGCAAAGAGATGATCTTGTCTTACCTTAACCAAGGTGACTTCATCGGTGAACTAGGCCTATTTGAAGAAGACCAAGAACGTACAGCGTGGGTGCGAGCTAAATCACCTTGTGAAGTGGCTGAGATTTCATTTAAGAAATTCCGTCAACTTATCCAAGTTAACCCTGATATTCTCATGCGCTTATCTTCTCAGATGGCAAGTCGCCTACAAGTGACAAGCCAGAAAGTGGGTGACCTTGCGTTCCTTGACGTAACTGGTCGTATTGCTCAGACGCTACTTAACCTAGCGAAACAACCTGATGCAATGACTCACCCTGACGGCATGCAAATCAAGATTACTCGTCAAGAAATCGGCCAAATCGTTGGTTGTTCTCGTGAGACAGTAGGACGTATTCTTAAGATGCTGGAAGAGCAGAACCTTATTTCTGCTCACGGTAAGACTATTGTGGTCTACGGCACTCGTTAATCGACGCCTTTAGATACTCAAAAAGCCACCGCAAGGTGGCTTTTTTATTAGACGTTAACTCTGATAACTTATTGATGCGTGCTCTCAAAAATCTTATCGGCTGACGCTGCGACAAAGCCTTGATAATACTTGTTGTCGTTCATTTTGTAGCGCTTAGCAAATTCATAAAAACCACCAGGTATCTGCTGTTCCCCATCTGAAAATGATACGCCCACTTTGTCTGCCATCGTCGAAGATTGCTCAAGAAGGACCTCTGGCGATCCTTTCACTTCACCACCAGACTCATTGATATCAAAACCTGCTTGGCGCAAATAGTTATTGACCTCACTCACTTCTCCAAAACGATTAAGCTGATTCACACTAACAGTAAAGTGGTTGGCACCAAAACCATGTGCAGCAAGCCAAGAAGCGTACTCACTCTCTTTGGCTAACGTTTGATAATCGTCATAACTGAGCGCCCACATACGTCCACCAAACAGAAAGTCTTCAGCGGCCAACTGCAAGTTATCTACTTGGCTAACGAGTTTTGCCACAATGGCTTGCAGCTCTGCTGAGCACTGTTCAACGCGAAGCTCACTAATAAACACTTTCGGCAATGACTCATCACTATGTTGTAGGTGAATCGCAGACAGTTTTTTCGCTGCAAAGTCATACTCACCCGCTTGTTGATAACCAAGCTTAAGAAACGGTTTTGCCAATATTTCAATGCCCACGGGCGAGAGATTAAAGGTACGCAACGCGATATGATCATTGATCAGTGCCTCCCCCTCTTTCAACAACGCCTGTACTTTTGCTGCTGAAGGACATAATCGCTGAGTGTAGTCTTGCCACAACTGCTCAAATAATTGTTCTGCCGTCATCTTTTGCTCCTTAAAGATCGAGACCTGGGCTTAATGTCGCAGGCAGCACTGTTTGCTCCCCTTCCATCGACGCCATCGGGTAAGCGCAGTAATCTGCCGCATAATAAGCGCTTGGTCGCAAGTTACCTGACGCACCCGGACCACCAAATGGTGCATCACCACTTGCTCCGGTTAGCTGACGGTTGCGATTCACAATACCTGCGCGAATATGGTCAACAAAATACAGCCACTCATCATCATTGGTTGAAATCAGGCCCGCAGATAAACCAAATCGAGTGTCATTAGCAAGCTCAACAGCTTGTTGTAGTGTTTCGTAACGCACAAGCTGCAATAATGGGCCGAAGTATTCTTCATCCGGTAACGTCGCTATTGCCGTGGCATCTATCAAACCGGGTGTCACAAACGCGGCCTGTAATTGTTTCGATTCCACTAAGCTCTTGCCACCTAGCGATTGCAACGTCGCTTGTGCCTGAATAATATGCTGAGCAGCCTGCATGGAAATCTGCGGCCCCATGAAAGGCGCAGGGGTGGCGAATGGCTCATCAATCCGAATCTTGGCTATCGCGGCCACTAATGCGTCAACAAGTTGGTCACCTTTATCGCCAAACGGCACATACAAGCGACGAGCGCAGGTACAGCGCTGTCCGGCACTGATGTAGGCAGATTGGATAATAGTGTAGACCGTCGCATCAAGCTCACCGTAGGCATCACTCACGACCAACGGATTATTTCCTCCCATTTCTAGCGCTAACATTTTGTCAGGCTGGCCGGCAAATTGACGGTGTAATACGTGCCCGGTATTCGCGCTACCAGTAAACAACACCCCATCAATGCCTTTGGCGTCAGCCAGAGCAATGCCGGTTTCTTTACCGCCTTGCACAAGGTTAATCACACCATCTGGTAACCCAGCTTCTTGCCAGAGTTGCATAGCAAGTTCACCCACTAATGGGGTTTGTTCTGAAGGCTTAAACACCACGGTATTACCAGCCAATAACGCCGGAACAATATGTCCGTTAGGCAAATGACCCGGAAAGTTATAGGGGCCAAAGACCGCCATTACTCCTAAAGGACGATGGCGCAGCACAATTTGATTACCCGCAGCCTCTCGCTGCGAACTGCCCGTTCTATCATGATACGCTCGGATTGATATGGCGATTTTACCTGCCATTGCTCCTGCTTCCGTTCGGGTTTCCCATAATGGTTTACCCGTCTCCTTGGCAATCGCAATTGCAATATCTTCACTACGAGCCTTTAGTTTTTCCGCAAACGCCAGCACCACCGCTTCGCGCTCTTCAAACGAGCGTTTTTTCCAACTGACAAAAGCGAGTCTCGCTGCGTCGACAGCAGATTCAACCTGCTCTGGTGTGGCAGACTGCCCCTGCCAAATCACCTCATTGTTGTACGGCGACAGCGAGTGAAATTGCTCACCCAGTCCTGCGATCCATTGTCCTGCGATCCATTGCGTCATCGAAAATTCCTTAACCTAGTAAATAGTGAAGAGCCTGCATCTCCATATTGTGTCGTGATAAGTACGACAGAGATGCAGCAACGCGCGTTATTGCGCCAACATACGAACCATATCGCCTTCAGAAAGGTTCAAGGCGTCAGCGACATCAGGTGCCAGCAATACATGCTGACTTTCAGCGTCATAGGCCGCTTTTGCCGCTGTCGCTCTAAAGTGTTCAAATGACGTATTGGCAATAAGGTAATCTTGCGAACTAGCATGCTCGGCAATAGTGACCTTGGCGCGGAATGAGTTACGAATCGCCTGAATGTTCTGTAGGTCACACTCCACCGTCGGACCTGCATCAAAAATATCGACATAGTTACGACACGTGAAGCCTTCTCTTTCCAATAACTTTAAAGCGGGTCTGGTATTGTCATGCACTTGACCAATCACCGCTTGCGCCTCTTTGCTTAACAAGTTGACGTAAATCGGTAGTTTTGGCATTAAGTCCGCAATAAAGCCTTTCTTACCGATACCCGTTAAATAATCCGCCATAGTAAAATCAATGGAGAAAAAGTGCTCTTGCAGCCATTGCCAAAATGGCGAGTTACCTTCGGCATCAGACACGCCGCGCATCTCGGCAAAAATGGTTTTTGAGAAACGATGCGGGTGTTCAGCCATCATTAAAAAACGAGATTTCGACATCAAGCGGCCGTTAAGCCCCGCTCGATAATCAGGTCGTAAGAATAATGTGCAGATCTCACTACAACCGGTGTAGTTATTGCCAAACGTCAGCAATTTCACCACGTTATTCACGCCTAGCTTCGGAGAGGAGTGCACCACTGTGCTGATATGATAGGAGTAAAATGGCACATCCCAACCTATCGCCCCTTCGATACCCGTAGTACCAGCCACCTCGCCAGTGTCACGGTCATAGCCCACCATCAGGTAGCCTTCGTCCGTCGGCCCTGAGACGTCCGGCTTACTAAAGCTGTATTCTGAGTGAGTAATGCGATTGGTAAGAAGCTCTTCATTAACAGGAAGAGAGGTAAAGCCGTGACCAGACTCAACTGCACAAGTGTGCAGGGCATCATAATCCGACATCGTAATAGGACGAACAACAAGCATCAATAATCCCTCCGACGCAAACTCTCTTGGTACATCCACACCCAAGAGAGCCATTTAAATACGAGTTAAATGAGAGTACCCGTTAAACGAGAGTACTGATTGCCTTATCTAACTTCGCTAAACCTGCTTCAACTTCTTGCTTGGTGATGACAAGTGATGGGGTAAAACGAACCACGTTCATTCCCGCAACGAGTACCATCAAGCCCTGCGCACCTGCGGCCACTAATACATCACGTGCGCGCCCTTGCCACTGTTCATTCAGTGCTGCGCCGAGCAATAGCCCCTTGCCACGAATTTCGCTAAAGATATCGTATTTCGCATTAATGGCTTCTAATCCTTCACGGAACCATACCTCACGCTCAGAGACCCCCGCTAGAACGTCAGGAGAAGACACCACATCCACTACGGCTTCAGCAACAGCGCATGCTAGTGGATTACCGCCATAGGTTGAACCGTGCGTACCCACTTTCATATGAGCAGCTAACGCTTTTGTCGTTAACATCGCACCAATAGGGAAACCGCCCCCTAGCGACTTCGCCGTGCTAAGAATATCTGGCGTAATACCTAGACCTTGATACGCGTAAAATTGTCCAGTACGACCGTTACCAGTTTGTACTTCATCAAAAATCAGCAGCGCGTTGTATTTATCACAGAGCTCACGAACCGCCTGTACGAATTCAGGTTGTGGCGAAATAATCCCCCCCTCACCTTGCAGTGGCTCCATCATAATGGCGCAGGTCTTATCCGACATTTGCGCTTCTAGCGCGGCAATATCATTGTAAGGAACATGCTTTACATCGCCGGGCTTAGGACCAAACCCATCGGAATACGCCGCTTGTCCACCTACGGTAACGGTAAAGAACGTTCGACCGTGAAACCCTTGATTAAACGCAATGATCTCTGATTTTTCCGGACCATGTACATCCACAGCCCAGCGACGAGCCAGTTTTAATGCTGCTTCATTGGCTTCCGCGCCAGAGTTAGCGAAAAACACGCGTTCAGCAAAACTGACGTCGGTTAATTTTTTTGCTAGGCGCAGTGCCGGTTCATTCGTCATCACATTACTTAGATGCCAAATTTTATTCGCCTGCTCAGTCACAGCATTGACCATCGCAGGGTGACAATGCCCCAAACAACTCACCGCGATACCACCAGCAAAATCAATATACTCATTACCTTGCTGATCCCATACGCGTGCACCCTCACCCTTAACCGGGATCATTTCCATTGGGTTATAACAAGGCACCATTACCTCATCAAACCATTCACGGGATACTGTTTTTTCCATTGTCATAACACGTTCCTTTTAATTACTGCGCATGAGAAAAGGGGGGCATCATATTCACGTTAGGTCTATTACAAATATAGAACGAACCTTCACGCTTTCTAGTGAAGATAAAACTTCTCACCACTCCTCATAGATGCAGCATTGTATTTACAATTATTTAACTAACACAATAGCAGAAAATGCTTTTCCACCATCAATCTACTTAATCAAGGTATAAGCTAATGAGTATTTATGCGTTATTTTTGAATTTAAATGAAGTGTTTTTTCATGATTTATCAAATAAATGAACAGGGAGGGCACTGTCAGCTATCTGCATCAGAATTAGCGAATAGTTTTGCATCTTCATAAGTAAAACTAATGAAGGATAAGAAAAGATGAAAGGGTGATCTTGATCAGAAACTAAGCGTGTAAGAAATTACTCAATAGCTCATGACCTTGTTCCGTTTTGATGGATTCAGGGTGAAATTGTACGGCATGAATGTTCAGCGTTCGATGTTGGTAGCCCATAATTTCATCAAATTCACCATTAGGTAGCTCAGTCCACGCGGTAACATCGAAGCAATCTGGGAGCGTATCTCGCTTCACGATCAGTGAATGGTAGCGGGTGACAGTCAGCGGATTGTTGAGTCCGGCAAACACACTGCGGTTGTTGTGCTTAATTGGCGAGGTTTTACCGTGCATCACCTGACGAGCACGAATAACGTCGCCGCCAAAGACTTGAGCAATCGCTTGGTGCCCCAAACATACCCCAAGAAGTGGTAACTTTCCGGCAAAATATCGGATAGCATCCAGTGAAATTCCGGCCTCATTCGGCGTACAAGGGCCCGGTGAAATGACAAGGTGAGAAGGGTTAAGTGCTTCAATACCAGCGATATCAATATCGTCATTGCGCACGACTTTAACGTCTACACCCAATTCACAGAAATACTGAAATAGGTTGTAGGTAAAGGAGTCGTAGTTATCAATGATGAGTAGCATAGCGCTCGCTGTAAAATTGAATTTGCCAAAAATAAGGCGGTATTTTGCAACAAGATGGCAGAAAGGCAAGTAAAAAGAGGAAGAAAGGCAGCAGCAAAGCCTATAACGACTTTACTGCTGGTCTGTGTTGATATATTTACATCGATATTAATACAGCTTACGTCGGCGCCATCCCATCACACCCATGATAGAAAGTCCTATCAAACCGATGGAGCCGCCATTCATATTCAAGTCAATCACCGCTGGATCATGATCAGATGAACGATAATGATCGAGATACTTAGGTAAGTCCCCTTTGTACTCGCCGTTGTAATCAAACAGTGTCGACTCTGCTGCATTGATGTGCCATTCCGTCGCATCAACAACACGCTTGCTAAGACTTGGGCTAATTAAGATATGATCTAGAGCACCGACCTCGTCATTGTATGAATAACTCCAACCTTGAGGGTGCATCTCTGAAAGCACATTAATGTAACCATAGTTGTGAGTGATCACCGCCCCTTCATCGCCAAACTGCTGCGCTTCACCAATAAAGGTATTGCGCGCCGCACGAATCGATTTGCCGTACTTCTCTTGGCTATAATCGGTCAAAATTAGCATTGGGTCTTCTTTGCCGTAAGCATTGAAGTCCCCCAACACAATTTTATGCCCTTTAATCGCCGTCAACGCCTCACCGAGCGCCACAGAGGCTGCCACTCTAAACTGCTCACAAGCGCCTTGCTGATCCAAGTCCTGTCCCCCTTGACCACCAGCGGATTCAGGCGCTGCATCTTCCCAGCATTTTGACCCTTTCGATTTAAAGTGATTCACCGCGACCGTCAGCGTTTCCTTGCCACCTTTAACTTTAAACGTCGGTGCTAGTGTGTCGCGTTGATAGTTCTTGCCGTCTTCAATAACCTTACCGTTATCATCAAGCACTTCAGGTGCAACCTGACGAGGCATTTCAAACACATTTACCTGCTTAAGCTTCACCGCCTTCGGACGATAAATCACCCCTGTGGTAATCGCATCCGTCCCGACAGCATCAAGGGCATCAATCTGGCCATCTTGATTGCTATCCACCGACACATAAGCATAGTGCTGCTTTTTATACTCAAGCTGCGCGTTTAACTCCTTCACTAATTGCGCGATAGCCCCGTTGTCGCCAAAGCCATTATTTTCGATTTCCATCAAACCAATCACGTCAGCATCAAGTTGAATTAACGCGTTAATGATCTTTTGCTGCTGGGCAGTAAACTCTTCGACTGTGTTAGCACCACGATTGCCGCCAAATCGGTTTTCATCGCCACCAAAAGGAGAAGTGAAATAGTTAAGGACATTAAAGGTTGCCACGCGTAAATCGGCTTTATTCCATGGCGATTCATACAGTTCTGGCGTCATCGTTCTTGGGGTATTACGCACAAAGTTATCACTAGCGATGGTATTGGTCACAAATAGGCGATAGTCACCGTAGCTATAACCAATCACACCTTCGATGCCAAACAAGGTGTCATTAATACGCACGTAGTCTTCTGTACTACCATCTTGATCAATATCACTGCGACCAAATTCTGGGTAGTAAGGGATTTCACCATTCGCAGCTGGACTCACCGACTCAACATAAAGACGGCGCGTTGCATTGTCTTCACTTTGTGCCTTCGCTTCACTAGAGCCCGCCGCATATTGCTGGTTGGGGTGTAAATTCACTCGCTCATGAGCCAAAACCATATTATTGCGACGCGCGGAATAATCATAACCAAACGTGCGGCTTACGCGCATATCCAATGCTTGAGGTAAACTCACCAACATCCCTTCATAACGCTCAAGCGTTTGCTCAAAGTTTTCGTCGGAATCTATCACTTCAACTGCCGTTGCCGTTGGTGCCGCTTGTTGCCCCAGCTTATGCCAATCTCGCTCATTTAATTTCAACTGTGTTTGGCTATAGTATTCTTGGATATTGCCTCTCACGCATACCACATCGCCCGCGGAGAGCTCCGGATTCGCCTGAGTATAAACAAACAGACCATTAGAGGTCAGGGGATTGTGGTCATCCTCAAGGGCTTGCAGATAGAAGCCCTGATTCACGCCAGTAGTAACGGCAGACACAACACCTTGTACAAAATATTGCTCAGTCGTTATGTACGGGTAACCGCTAATGTAAGGCGAATGACTGCCTTCTCCTTGAATGCTTTGTATTGGAGTAAACGTCGGCTCGATACCATTGTCGAGACATTGAAATGCTTGCGGTGGCAATAGCGTATCTAACTGTCCCAAGCCACTAAAATCGTCACTGGCAAGTGTTGCCCATTGCTTAGGTTGATAAGATACTGAAGGTTGCTGATAAGGCTGATAACGAACCAAGGTTTTATTTTGACCAAACAGCTCTCCCATCACGCCAATCATATCAACTACTTGCTCTTGATTATCGAGCAGTGCGATAGGATCATCACCGTTAAAATTTAACACTTGGTTCGCCGTTGTCACGGTAGCGATATCCGTTACAGCCGCGCTAGCCTTGGCATTAGCAAACACCAGTACAGATTGAGCGGGAATCGTATAGCCCGACAAATCCAACGTATTCCACGTCCCGTTACCATTGGGAGATTTGGCGAGCTGATACCCAGAAAGTGACACCTCTTGGTCACTGCTATTAGCTATTTCGATTGCTTTGTTATATCCACTTCCTTCCACATATTGCGAAAGAAAAATATCCGCGCTCGCGCCTCCACTCAAAATGGAAGAAATCACTAACGCTAACCACTGCTTTTTATTTGTGCTTGTCATTATTCACCTCGAATTAACTGGCAATGCTGTCCTTGCCTTTTTGCACATTGTTGAATATGAGAATGTGTATTTTCGAGACGAGTGTTGTCATTTTTATTGCAAATGGGTAATTAACATACAGATAACTGAGATGGGCATCTCATTTGAAATCGAAAGTATTGAGGGTGTGCCAAACTATAAACAGAAATAGTTACCAAGAAATAAAAAAACGCCTGTGCACAAAGCACAGGCGTTTTTATTCATTTATCCGGTTGCTGTTGTCGCTATGGACGAGTCACGAAGCCAACCGCTTTGTAAGCTTTCGCCAACGTCACCGCCGCGCGCTCTGAAGCTTTCTCCGCACCTTGACGCATTACGTCATCCATATAAGCGCGATCAGCACGAATACGCTTATATTCGTTCTGGATTGGCTCTAGCATCGCCACCAAGGCTTCACCTACGTCTTTCTTAAATGGACCATACATTTCCACGCCTGCATATTGCGCTTCGATGTCGGCAAAAGACTTACCCGTCGCGGCTGAATACAAGCCCATTAGGTTAGAGATACCGGCTTTACTTTCCCAGTCATGAGCAATGCGAGGTGGCGTTTCTGCATCGGTTTGTGCCTTGTTGATTTTCTTCAAAATCGACTTAGGCTCTTCGAGCAAGGTAATCACGTTTTTACGGTTATCATCCGACTTAGACATTTTCTTCGTCGCATCTTGCAAGCTCATTACACGTGCATTCACCGTTGGGATGTACGGCTCTGGAACCGTAAACAGTGGAGCTTCTGGTGTGTAAATATTATTGAAGCGCGTTGCGATATCTCGAGCTAACTCAAGGTGTTGCTTCTGGTCACTTCCTACTGGCACTTGGTGCGCGCCGTAAAGAAGAATATCAGCGGCCATCAATACAGGATAATCATAAAGGCCAACGTTAACATCATTAGCGTAGCGTTGTGACTTGTCCTTAAACTGAGTCATACGATTCAGTTCACCCATTTGGGTATAACAGTTAAGAAGCCAACCAAGCTGAGCATGTTCCGGTACGTGAGACTGGACAAATAGCGTGCTCTTCTTAGGGTCAACACCAACCGCAAGACAAATTGCCAATGCATCTAACGTCGCTTCATGCAGCGCTTTAGGGTCCTGACGAACCGTAATCGCATGAAGGTCTACCACGCAGTACTGACAATCATAATCGTCTTGCATCTGTTGCCATTGACGTAGAGCACCCAAGTAGTTACCGATACTTAGTTCACCAGATGGTTGAACACCACTCAATACAATGGGTTTGCTCATAACTATGATTCCTTCGACTTCTTAATGAGATAATTAGGATAATGAAAAACCGCGCAATTTCTTACGCGGTTTTAGCAGTGTACCCATTAGCCAATTTTTTGCTATAGCCATGAAGACTTTTTTATTGTTCGGGAAGAGAATTAGCCCCAAGCACCGCCTTCGACGCTAATTTACCGCACTTGGCACGCCATTCTTGACCGCATTTAGAACATCGGCGACATCATCAGCAACAAAATCTGGGTTTGCATTGGCAATCGGCTCACCGTGGTTATAGCCATAGGTCAAACCAAATGCCAAACAACCCGCATTGCGCGCAGCCAGAATGTCATTTTGTGAATCGCCAACCATCAACACTTCACTTGGTGACACTTGCTCTTGCTCCATTAACCAATTCAGTGCCACTGGATCCGGTTTTTTGTTAGGAAACGCATCGCCACCTAATACATGCTTGAAGTACTTTTCAAGCTGATGCTGCTCTAGCAACTCAGGAACAAATTTAGACGGTTTATTGGTCAGCAAAGCCACGGTATACCCGCTCGCTACCAGAGTATCCAATGTACTATGAACATTGGCATATAAATGACTCAGCTTATGGCCACTTGCTTGATAGAAATCATCAAACAATACGCGCGCTTTCTCGCGCAACTCAACCGATAGTTCTGGGTTAACGTTAACACTCTGACTCAATGAGCGAGCAATAAGCACATCCGCGCCGTTGCCAACATAATCACGGACTTGCTCTTCGGTGACGCTTGGATAGCCCAACGCCTGCACCGCTTGATCAGCGGCAAGGGCAAGATCAGGCACACTATCGAGTAGCGTACCATCGAGATCAAAAACGACTAATTTGATAGACTGCATTCATTAATTCTCTTACTTCTTTACTTTCGCAAGTTCTGCGCGCATTTCATCAATGACCTCTTTGTAATCAGGGCGATTGAAAATCGCGGAACCTGCCACAAACATATCCGCACCCGCTTCTGCGATTTCACGAATGTTATCTACTTTAACACCACCATCAATTTCAAGACGGATATCACGACCAGACGCATCAATTAGGCGACGAACCGCGCGCAGTTTATCAAGTGTTGAAGGAATAAAAGATTGACCACCGAAGCCAGGGTTCACTGACATCAACAAAATCATATCGACTTTATCAAGAATGTAATCAAGACAAGTTAATGGAGTGGCAGGGTTAAGGACTACGCCCGCTTTACAGCCATGTTCTTTGATAAGCTGCAGCGTACGATCAACATGCTCTGTCGCTTCAACGTGGAACGTAATCATCGACGCGCCCGCTTTAGCGAACTCTGGCACTAGACTATCAACAGGTTTCACCATCAAATGCACATCGATAGGCGCGGTAATACCGTAGTCGCGCAGCGCTTTACAGATAGGCGCACCAAAACTGAGGTTAGGTACGTAGTGGTTATCCATCACATCAAAGTGGACAACATCAGCGCCAGCGGCAAGGACTTTCTCTACGTCTTCACCAAGACGAGCAAAATCAGCGGATAAAATAGATGGCGCAATTAGAAAATCTGTCATACCTGACCTCAATAGAATGGATTAGCGAGCAATAATTGCGCGCAATTCTACCGAAGCCAGTGGCTAAATCCTAGCGCTTATCCAAATCAGACATCACTTTTGCTGCATTGTCGGCTTTAGACTCAACTGTACTTTTCGCTTCTGGTTGGACTTTGGCTTCAAATAACGCCAGCAGTTCATCCACTTTGTTACGTCCAGAGCCATTGCGACTGATGGTGCGTTTCACTTTCACCACATTCAACTGCGCACCATGATAAAGGCGGCGCGTGAGCGTAGTATCGTGATTAGAAATCAACACCGGGATGTGTCGGTCAAATGCCGTATGTTCAGCAATATCCGCGAGAGCCGCTTGGTCATCCAATGAAAAACCGTTCCCCGCATACGAGGTAAAGTTGGCGGTATTCGACAGCGGTGCATAAGGTGGATCGCAATACACCACGCTGCCTTTACGGGCACGGCGAAAGGTTTCAGGATAGCCTTCACAGACAAACGTAGCCTTCTTGGCTTTTTCCGCAAAGAAAATCAGTTCCTTTTCAGGGAAGTAAGGCTTTTTATAAGAACCAAACGGGACATTGAATCCCCCCTTTTTGTTATAACGACATAAGCCATTAAAACCGAAGCGGTTCATGTACAAAAAGGCAACCGAACGAAACAGCACATCATCACTTTGATTGAAATCAGCGCGAACCCCAAGATACACCTCTTTTTGGTTGTGCTCAGGCGTGAAGAAGCGTTTCGCCTCTTCAATGTACTTTTCTGGCTCTGTTTTAAGCAAATTGTAGAGATTAATTAAATCTGGATTAATGTCGGCAAGTAGATATTGATCGTAGTCCGTATTCAAAAAAACCGAACCGGCGCCAACAAAAGGCTCCACCAACTTTCTTGCGTCTGGCAAATGCTTTTGAATATCTTCGACTAAGCCATATTTTCCACCAGCCCACTTTAGAAAGGCGCGTTGCTTTTTCATTGCTTGCTCTATTTACTGCCACCCAAAATTTAAGGGAGGGGAATATATCATAATTCAATCTGTTATGTTGACCTTTCTCGCATCAACACTCGCTTTGGTTCACTACGGTTTTTAGTCTTGCCAGCGATCAATTTCACGATGAACTTGGCTTAACGATTTCGCCCAGGCGCCTAATGAACGCAACTCTTTAGGTAACGCTTCCGCCGCATCACGAGCCGCCTGAATACTGGCGTATTGATCGTAAGTCACGATATACCACTTTTCATCATTACGGATCGTCGGGTAAACACGTACTGGTTTATCAAAAGTATGCTTATTCAGGAACTGTTGTACATCATCAAGATGCGTCATCGCAGAAATCTGTAGCGTATACGTATTGGCCGCCATCGCTTTGAGCTCATCGCGGGCAAACGAAAAAGTAATGGGTGTTTGCAATACTGGAGAACTCTCTACATCCACCACGGTATTTTGTGGTAACACCACCGCTTGAATTTCTGCGGCATTTGCCACGGCTACTGCGGTATTATCCTCCAACAAAGCATCAACGACGTCAGAAGTAATCACCACTCGCTCTCCCGTTTCAGACACACCAACACTGGCTGTCTCGGAAGTCACTTGTGGAGGTAACGCCATAGAGTCATCCGTTGTCGCTTCTACGGCTGGCATTTCTTGATTGGCATTGGCAATTTGCTCTGCTGATGACGCATCTACTTTGGGCTCAGTCGCGGAGTTCTCTGTCTCTTCCACGGTAACCGTCGGTTGTGCATCATCCGCCGTATCTGGCGACGTCAATAAGCTGCGATAGCCCATAAAAATTATAATCATCAATACCACAACCAACGCGGCAATCTTAGTCGGCGAGCCAACCAGCGAACGAATTATCACTTTCTTTTCCATTGTTTGCTCCCCGAGCGCCAATATATCCCCTGGAATGGGCTTCGTCTTAGTAAACGCAGTTTTGATTCTTTTTTCAACACTTTCATCAAGGTAGCGCAGTACTAATGTCTCAAAAAACTGTGTCGCTTCCGAATCAGAGAGTTCATCGACTTCGAGTTCAATAGGTTTACTATCCAAACCATGACTAAGACGGGATACTCGACTGTGCGTGGCATGGCTGGCACTAAAGAGCACGACACTCACATTTTGCTGCCCAATAGTGTGAGTGGTGAGCACTAATAACCAAAGCTCGGCCAATAATGCCTGAGACAAATGCTGCGCTTCGTCGACAACGATGACAATATCGCACGCCTCACCTTCTAAAATACGCTCAATGCTGTCCTGCAGTGTATCTGTTTCGCTGTAAAGCGTATGAGGAAAGAGTTGGCGGAGAATATTACCGCGAATCACCTGATCCTCTTGATGAGGAAAGCAGGTCACCAATGACTGATTTTTACCGTGTGCCCATGATTCCAAGTAACGATGAGCCAACCAAGTTTTTCCTATGCCGACTTCACCAATAATCGAGACAAAATTAGACGAAAACTGAGTTAACAGCTGCAGTCTTTCCAGTAAATGGGTTTGAGAGTCCAACTCCATCACCCGCATTTCATAAGATAAACTCATTGGCGATCACTCTTAGCCTGCAAAGCCAATAGCGGCAGACACCGCTGGCCTTAAAACAAATAACCTAAAAAACAGATAGCTTTAAACCGCTTTAAAATTCACGGCTCTCAATATCAAAGTTACTCACCTTTGTATCAGAGGCGAAAAACTTGATGAGTTTAAGATCTAAAAAAGGCCCCAAATAGGAGCCTTTTGTCGACAAATACCGCGCGCTAATCTAATGAATAAGATTAGATGCGACAGAGATCAATCGCTTTTTCAATCAACTCATTGGGTACATCAGAGACCACTTGCGCATCACCTATCGTCGTTGGTAACACCAAACGCAATTGACCGGACAATACTTTTTTATCTCGCATCATATGACTCATGAAATCATCAAATGTCATAGAATCTGGCGTATGAACGGGCAAGTTCGCTCGCTTGAGTATGGCAATAATACGCGCAACTTGCTCTGCAGAAATATCTCCCAGCAAATGAGCGGTATGAGCAGCCATTACTGTGCCCGATGATACTGCTTCTCCGTGTAGCCATTTACCATACCCCAGTTCAGTTTCAATGGCATGACCAAATGTATGACCTAGGTTCAATAACGCTCGAATACCTGACTCTTTTTCGTCTTGCGCCACGACTTCCGCCTTAATAGCACAACAACGCGCAATCGCATACGTCAACGCCGCTTGATCCAATTGATACAAACTGTCTAAATTCGCTTCAAGCCAATCAAAAAAGTCCGCATCATAGATAATCCCATACTTAATCACTTCCGCCATTCCCGCAGCAAACTCTCTCTCGGGTAGCGTTTTTAAGCAATCAATATCAATAATCACCGACTGAGGCTGATAAAAAGCCCCAATCATGTTTTTACCTAAACTATGATTAACAGCGGTTTTCCCACCCACAGATGAGTCTACTTGAGAAAGCAATGTGGTAGGAATTTGAATAAAATCAACACCGCGCTGATAGCACGCCGCAGAAAATCCAACAAGATCGCCAATCACACCACCGCCTAACGCGACAACCACAACATCTCGGCCATAATTGCCAGACAGTAGGTGCGTCATGATGGTATTAAAGGTATCGAGGGTTTTATACTGTTCACCATCTGGAAGCTCTAACAAAGAGGTTTTACAACCTTTGTTATCCAGTTGAGACAGAATGGATTGGCTATAAAGAGGGGAAACCGTGGTATTGGTAATCAGTACCACCGATTTTCCATCTGGAATTTGAGAAAATTGCGCCGAGTCATTAAATAACCCGGCACCAATTGAAATAGGGTAGCTACGCTCACCAAGATTAACCGTAATCCGTTCCATGGTTTGCTCTCCGTTTAAAGAAGGTTGTAATTAACCTTCTTCTAGCATTTTTACGATTTGGTTGGCTACCACTTTTGCACTTTGATCATCAGTGCGAACAGTGTAGTCGGCCACATCTTTGTACAAGTTGTTGCGTTCATCCGCTAGCGATTCCAATACTTCGCGCGGATCATCCGTTTGCAGTAATGGGCGCTTTTTATCGCGGTTTGTGCGAGCAAGCTGCTTTTCAATTGTGGTTTCTAGATATACAACGATTCCGCGTGCAGAGAGACGGTTACGGTTTTCTTTACTCTTAACCGAACCACCACCAGTTGCAAGGACAATGCCTTGCTCCTCTGTCAGATCATTAATCACTGACTCTTCGCGTTTGCGGAAGCCTTCTTCGCCCTCGACGTCAAACACCCAAGAGATGTCTGCACCAGTGCGTTCTTCAATAACGGTATCAGAATCAACAAACTCCATATGAAGTTGTTGAGCTAGGTGTCTACCGATAGTGCTTTTGCCGGCGCCCATAGGGCCAACAAGGAAAATATTACGTTTTTCAGCCATGTTTAGCAGTAATTTACAACGTTAATTCAATGACATCGCCACAAGAAAATACCGAAAAAAAAGCATCGGGAAAAGGGCTTGTGACACCGATTCCTCACAGACAAGACGTGATAAGACCCGAAATTATCAAGGTAAGGTGACCCGAATGCAACTTTATTTTTCACTATTTTCAATAAGCCCTATATTTACAACAACTTAGTTAACTATTATTTCCGGTGTCACAAAGATTAGTAATTCACTTTTCCCTACTTTTTCATAGGTTCGCCTAAATAACGCCCCCAAACCGGGAATATCCCCTAACAACGGCACTTTATCCACGCTATTGGTAATACTATGTTGAAAGATCCCCCCTAAAACGACCGTTTCTCCATTGTTCACCAGAACTTGTGTTCCTATTCTTTGCGTATCAATCGCAACGGCTTCCCCTTCCTCTGTTTTTACCACTTGGCTAGGTCTGTCTTGAGTCACATGAAGATCCAACACTAAACGATTATCTGGGGTAATTTGTGGCGTCACGGTGAGCGATAATACCGCTTTCTTAAACTCGACGGATGTCGCCCCACTTGAGGCTGCTTTTAGATAAGGTATTTCTGTCCCCTGTTCGATGTAAGCCGACTTCTTATTCGTGGTGATCAGCCTTGGGCTAGAAATAATTTCTGCTTTGGATTCTTGCTGCAGCGCAGATAACTCCAGATCAAGTAAGACGTTCGAACCCAGACTCGCTACTTGAAACGCCAGTCGCGCTGCACTGTCGGATGTCGCCCCTAAGTTAACATTAAGGAAGTCGTCAACAAACGCATCGCCATCTTCTTGATCATACAATCCTATCGTGCCTAGATTATTTTCAATCGAACCACCAATCGTGGTATCGCCACTCACCTTGGTGACCCCCCAGCGAATGCCAAGTTCATCCATGTTGCCCTCATTGATGGTGACAATCCGAGCCTCAATTTGAACTTGCTTTACTGGTACATCTAAGGAAGCGATTATTTCACGGATCACCGCGATATTGTCTGGCAGTTCGCGGATCAGCAATGAATTGGTTCGCTCATCAATCGCAATTGAGCCGCGCTCCGATAACATGCTCACCTCCCCTTCACCGCCCAGCATTGCTGCAACATCTGAAGCCTTAGCGTAGCTAATTTTAATGATTTCCGATCTAAGTTGCCCAATCTGTTCCGTGAGCAGACTTTTCTCTAACGCCATTTTTTCCTGCTGATCAAGCTCCGCCTTAGGCGCGACAAGCACCACATTGCCATTTACCCGCTTATCTAACCCTTTCACACGTAAAATAATGTCTAACACCTCGGTCCATGGCACATCATCCAACCTAAGAGTGAGGTTGCCTTGAACGCTATCTGACACCACAAGATTGAAATCATTGTAGTCCGCGAGTAACTGCAACACGTTCCTAACCGGGATGTCTTGAAAATTAATAGACGTCAATTTTCCTTGATGGGCGAGCAGCCATTTTTTCTCATCGGTTTTCTCTTTGGACAACGGCAACAACGTCACTCTTAACTGCTTGTTATTTATTTCGTATGAGTAGTCCACATTGTTTTTGGTTTCCACCAACAGCTTAACATCTGGCGAATCATCAAACAGTTCTAACTGGTTCACTTCACTAGCAAAATCTTTAACATCGATAATAGACAATTGCTCAGGGCGTATCTTGGTCTGCTTCAAGACAATGCTTATCCCATTGGCCATCGTTTCCACATCAACCACACTGCCAACTTCAGCTAAATTAACAATCACTACCCCTTGCTTTAACTCATTGAGTTCAAACGAAACCCCTTTAATGGCGTTCATGGGTTCCGCGGCTAAGTTTTCCCCCGCCCACCACAGGGTCACCATCATCAATAGCCCTTTGAATACATTGCTCACATCCCTTGGCATTACCACTTCTCCATTAATTCAACGCGAGCTTAACTTGCCTTTGAAACCAACAGCCTAAACCGTCTGATAAGGTTTCATTGACAATAAGGCTATCTGGGGTCACTTGTTTTATTTGACCATTATTTTCACCAATATATTGCCCAGCACTCACCTTAACCAGTTGGCGATTAGGAAGTTGCAATAGACCCGTTAACCCCTTCCCTTTACTCATCACCCCTTTGAGTCTCAGCTCCGTCAAACGATATTGCTCTAAGTTACCTTTGCCCCTTGCTTTGGGTTGCCAACAAGCTTGATTATTGGCGGGTCTTTGAGCTTGAGCTTGAGCTAACTTAGGCAAATCAAAAGGCGTACCGTTCTTAGAGTACGTAAACGGTACGGCATTAAATGAATAACGAGGCTGAAGCTGCGCCACTTCAATGACAATCTCCGCCTCCGTTTTTGCAACAAAATCCGTTAAAGAGTCATCATTGGCCTGACACCCTACTAAACCAATAGAAAGTAGCATCCAACGACTAGCCTCCATGCCCTTGCTCCTGATTTTGTTCGCCCTGTTTAAACTGATAGGTGTAAGCCCTAACACGAAAGTGCAGCGTACTACTCTCTTGACTCACCCTTTGCCACTCCGCATTTTCAAGCAATATAATTCGCGGTAACTGGGCAATAGCCTGCACGTAATCGCCAATATTGTTGTAACTGCCAGTCAATTCGATATCGAGGGGCAGCTTCAATAAAAAATCCTGAGCAACGCGCTTCCCCCAATCAATTCGAGTAAAGGTTAAATCATTATTCAACCCTTCTTCATTCATCGCTGCCAATAAGCTGGCTAACTCTTTTTGTTCTGGCAATTGCTGCAGTAAGAAATCATAGTGACTATTAAGCTCATTGAGTTGCGCTTGCATCAGCGGCAGTAACGCGGCTTTTTTAGCCACCCGACTTAGTGTTTGTTTCAGCTCTTGCTCTTGTTGCTTATGATGTTCCAGTTCATCTAAAGCTGGCTTTACGACAAAAAACGCCCCTGCAACGAGTAGTAATAACAGTAGTAACAAAGCGACTAGCATTTGTGGGACCCAAGGCCAATCCGGCATTTCATCAAGCTCTAAGTCTGCAAGGCTCATTTTGGCAGCTCCTCATCCATGTTAGGAGCGGCTGAGGTGCTATCCATTAATGAATTCGAGTTGAACTGAAAAGAGATATTGAAAGACTGGTAGCTTTGTCCAAAACGTTGGTTGCCATGGACAATCGAATGCATGTCGACATTTTGTAGTAGAGCAGAGGTCTCAAATCGCTCCAGCATTTGAGCTAGCTTAGCCGTACTACTGCTAATACCGCTTAACTTAAAGTTCGTCCCTTCCATGCGAACTTTGTCCACATAAACCCCACTGGGTACTAAAGTCGGTAACGCATTCATCACTAATGTGGTTTTATTGCGCTGTATTTGCAGCATTTCCACGTAACCAAGGCGCTGCTCCAATGCAGCATGGAATTGAGTCACTTTCACCAATGATGCTATGTCTTTTTGATAGCCCGTCACCTTTTGCTGAAGATAACGCTGCCTCGCCTGCTGCTCCTCTATTTGCATCGACACATACCACATAGCCGTTTGCACAGTCGCAGCAGCAATGACCACCGCTGCAATGAGTACAACAACAAAACGTTGGCGATGTTGATGGCGCCTTTTCTCACGCCAGGGAAGCAGGTTAACCATCTCCATCTAATGCGCCTCCATCCACTGACTAGCGTTATAGGCCACCCCTAACGCCACCGCAAACGAGCTACTTAGCAGTGCTGCTTCCTTGCTGCTCACCGCCACAGCATTGTGAAGAGGTAAAGCTTTAGCTGGCATACCTAATTTACGCTCAATAAAATCCATAAGTTGTGGTGAGTTAGCGTGCCCACCACACACCAATAAACCTTCCAAAGCCAGGCCACCCTGCACAGAACGATACAACTGTATTTGTGACATCACTTTACTGGCTACCTGATCAAATGCCTGCTCTGCTTCGCTTTTTTGATTCACTCCCCTCGCTTGCTGGTCATGCTGATGGGTGCCGTCATAAAGCCATTGTTTTGCCATATCTAACGGCATATTTTTCGGTGGACATAATGCGGCTTGCTGGCTCCCTAAATCTAATACTCCCCAATTATCAAATACACCTTGATTGTGACTCAACATGGTCTGTAGCCCACGAAGTGCGTTGATATTAGTGTCCATATACTGCGGTTCATAACCCAGCTTCTTAATGGTCTGACTCCAATTATCAACAATAGACTGCTTAACCACATGCACTCGATATGCTTCGGCTTGTCCTTCAGATATTGGTGATGCCTTATAAAAATCGAGAGCCAACTCTTCTAGCGGATAAGGGGTTTGGTGGCTCATGGCTTGAAACACAGCAAACTCTTGTTCACGCCCTTTCAATCCCCTTTCCACTGAAATGATTTTGCTGATTGCTGCGCTATCTGGAATGACGATCGCCGCTTTTTTCCGAAAGATAGGTGGCAGTTTCTTAAAGTTTTTTAGATTCTTTACAGTTTCTTGATGCTTTAATGTATGAGAATCAGAGAAAATAGCGTCAGAGCCTGTTAATTCAAGGTGGTTAATGACGGTCAACGTGGCGCCATCAACCATCAGCACAACGGCTTTGGCGCTGTAACGTCCAATATCAATGCCCGTAATCCATTTCTTAGTCATAAGAAATAACCTCAACAAATACAATAACCATGTGAAAAGGTTGAGATTGACGCCCAAATAAGCGTTAATTAACCCTATAGGTAGTTTTTTGGACTAGAGTACAAGTAACTGCCTACCCATAACCTTAATCAATCAGGGAATCTCCGGTGAAGTTCATAAAGAGACTGTTGGTATTTGCATTTATTTGCATACTCTTTGGAGTGAGTACAATTTTTGGGTTTTACTACTACGTAAAACCAGAACTGCCTGACGTCGCAACACTGAAAGACGTTCAGCTCCAAACCCCAATGCAGGTATATAGCCAAGACGGGAAGTTGATCGCACAATTTGGCGAAAAACGACGCATCCCGCTTTCCTATGACGAAATCCCGCAGGATTTAATCCATGCATTAATCGCAACGGAAGACAGTCGTTACTACGACCACTTTGGCTTTGATCCTATTGGTATCACTCGAGCTGCAGTGGCCGTTATTGCTTCTGGTAGCGCGTCACAGGGCGCGAGTACTATTACTCAACAGCTAGCCCGTAACTTCTTCTTGTCTAATGAGAAGAAAATTATGCGGAAAGTGAAAGAAATCTTCATTGCCGTGCATATTGAGCAGCTGCTAAGCAAGCAAGAGATCATGGAGCTATACGTTAACAAGATATTTCTTGGCTACCGCTCCTACGGGTTTGGCGCTGCCGCTCAAGCGTATTTTGGCCGTGATCTTGATCAGTTGACGCTAAGTGAAATTGCCGTTCTCGCCGGACTGCCCAAAGCGCCGTCAACCATGAACCCAATCTACTCAATCGAGCGCGCCACTCATCGTCGAAATGTAGTACTTGCTCGAATGCTAAGTGAAAAGTACATCACTCAAGCACAGTTCGATGAAGCCCGAGAAGAGCCAATTATTTCGCAGTACCATGGTGCTGAAATCGAACTAAGAGCGCCGTACGTCGCTGAAATCGCTCGAGCATGGATGGTCAATCGTTACGGTGAGGATGCCTACGAATCCGGTATGCGCATCACTATGACGGTAGATTCTAAATTGCAAAAAGCCGCGCACACTGCTGCCATCAACAACCTTTTGGCCTACGATGAGCGACACGGTTATCGTGGTGCGGAAAAAGTAGTTTGGAAGGCGAACCAGCCAGCGATGTCAACTGAAGACATGACAAAGTACCTACGTAAACAACCAACTTATGGTGAACTGCGTCCTGCCATTGTCACTGCAGTTAACGCCAAATCTATTAAGGTTTGGGTGAAGGGTTACCAAGAGCAAACCATAGATTGGGATAACATCAAATGGGCTCGTAAGTTCAGAACCGATGACCGCCAAGGTGCCGCACCGAAATCAGCAGGTGACGTAACCGCAGTCGGCGAACAAATCTGGGTACGCGCAAGCCACATTGATGCTCTTGAAGACGTCACTGATGTTGAACCAACAGAAAACGCAGAAGTGGCTCCAGAAAAAGCCATCGTATGGCGTTTAAGTCAGGTGCCCAATGCCAACACTGCATTTGTCGCAATCAATCCAGAAAATGGCGCGGTCCTTTCGCTAGTGGGCGGTTTCAACTTTGTTCACAGCAAGTTTAACCGTGCGACACAATCTGTCCGTCAAGTCGGCTCTAGTATCAAACCATTTATCTACGCTGCAGCGCTTGATAAAGGCATGACACTGGCAAGCTTGGTGAATGATGCACCAATTAACAAATGGGACAAGAGTGCAGGCACCGCTTGGCGTCCAAAAAATTCACCTCCGACGTATACCGGCCCAACTCGACTTCGTATCGGCCTAGCCCAGTCTAAAAACGTTATGGCTGTCCGTGTACTGCGTGAGGTCGGACTGGATGATACACGTGAGTACTTAACGCGTTTCGGGTTTGATAAAACCAAGGTGCCACGTTCAGAGACGATCGCACTGGGCGCGGGAAGCTTAACGCCCATTCAAATGGCGCAAGGTTTCTCGGTCTTTGCTAATGGGGGGTACTATGTTGAACCTTACTACATCAGCCGAGTAGAAGACCCATTTGGTAAGGTTGAGTATGAAGCGCACCCGAATGTCATTTGCCAAACTGGCTGTTCACAAGTGCCAACACCCGAGACATTCACATCAAATAGTGATGACATTGCTCCGAGTATTGAAGAAGCGACGAATGCAACAGCGCTTGAGCCAATCGACATGGCCAACTTCAATGAGGAAGATGTTAATACAAACGAGCCTAATTACGCGCCACAAGTTCTCTCTGAGCAAACGGCATTCCTCACTCGTGAAATGATGTATAGCAACATTTGGGGCGGTGGAAACTGGCGTGATGGTACTGGTTGGAACGGCACGGGTTGGCGAGCTCAAGTGTTAAAACGTCGCGATATTGGTGGAAAAACAGGGACGACAAACGACTCAAAAGATGCGTGGTACAACGGTTATGGACCAGGCATTGTGGCGACTGCTTGGGTTGGTTTTGATGATCACCAAAGAAAGCTCGGCCGAACCACAACCAACAGTAATTTAGGCAAAGAACAAATCACGGGCGCGGAAGCAGGAGCAAAAACGGCACAACCGGCATGGGTCGATTTCATGCGTATTGCACTGGATGACAAACCACAAGCTTCCAAAGCTATCCCTAATGGGATATCTCGAGTGCGTATTGATCGTGACTCAGGATTACTATCAAACAAAACCGATTCATCGTCTATGTTTGAGTACTTTGAGATTGGCACTGAACCAAAAGAATACGTTCAAGAAAGTCTCACGGATACTTTGTACTCCAGTGATACCTCGGAAGGGGAAAGCCTGTTTTAGCGATGATGTATTTCATCAGACACCGCCAAAACTAATCTTTGGCAAGTCATCATTAAAGCCCTCTTTCAGAGGGCTTTTTTTGTACTATCCCGTATTAGTGCACATCCCGAATTAGTACGCTATGCCGAATTAGTACGCTATGCCGAATGAGCGCACCAAGCAAAGTTAGTCTGACGTGCTGAATCAGACCAGCTATAAATAGCTGGCGATCGCCGCCGCTATTTTTTCGAATCGAACTCGTAGCGGTGAGCCCGGACGATACGCTAACACCAAACTTCTTGAAGGCGTTGGGTTGACCGCTCTGACATAGCACACCCCATCCTTCTCACGCTCTTTAGGCAATGAAAGGTCAGGAAGCAAGGTAATGCCAGCTCCAGCTGCCACCATGTTTCTAAGCGTTTCTAAGCTGGTCGCTTTAAAGCGTTCATCATCCTTTGCTCCCGCCGCAAAGCAAAAACCAAGAGCATGATCTCGCAGGCAATGTCCATCTCCTAACGCCAATACTGTACGCCCCTCAAGCTCATGCATATCAACTTCAAGCTGATCGGCCCATTCATGGCCGCAAGGTACCGCGACGCTCAGTGGCTCGTTATACACTTCAATTTCTTTAAAGTGCGCCGTTTCAGCAACTGATGCTAAAACGAGGCAGTCAAGCTTACCTTCTTCTAACTGCCGAACCAGTTGATGAGTCTGCGCCTCATGAAGAAAAAGCTCGAGTTCCGGATAGGCCTCTTTGAGTTTTGGCACAATTTTCGGCAATAAATAGGGCCCAACTGTAGGAATAAATCCAATATGCATCGGTCCCGTCATTTCACCACTTTGCCCAGCAGCCATCTCTTTAAAGGTTTTGACTTCCTTCAATATACGCTTAGCTTGCTCGACTAGCTGCAAACCAGAATCGGTGAACAACACACGCCGACTACTGCGCTCTAACAATGACGTACCAATTTCATCTTCCAGTTTGCGTATCTGCCCACTTAATGTAGGCTGACTAACAAAGCACGCCTCTGCGGCTTTTCGAAAATGCTTATGCTCAGCTAGCGCGACTAAGTACTCAAAGTCTCGAATATTCATTGCGATCCCAGATAGAAAATAACTATCGATACCATAACAACAAACGATTGGAACTATCAACGTGTTTTTTTGATAATGATCCCAACGAAACAGAGCAGTACAAGCTAAGCTCACTACGAATTATTAATCAGTTTCAATTTGCGAATTTTTAAGGACATCATTATGTTTGCATCAAAAGAAGGTCAGCCGGTTCCACAAGTTACCTTTCCAACTCGCCAAGGCGATGCATGGGTTAACCTGACAAGCGATGAGCTGTTTAAAGATAAAACGGTAATCGTATTCAGCCTACCGGGCGCATTCACGCCGACATGTTCATCAAGCCACCTGCCTCGCTACAACGAACTATTTTCAGTGTTTAAAGAACATGGCGTAGATGAAATCGTCTGTGTATCGGTCAACGACACTTTCGTGATGAATGCATGGAAAGCGGACCAAGAAGCGGAAAACATCACCTTTATCCCAGACGGCAACGGCGACTTTACTGATGGTATGGGTATGTTAGTTGAGAAAAATGACATTGGATTTGGCAAACGCTCATGGCGCTACAGCATGCTGGTTAAAAACGGCGTAGTAGAAAAAATGTTCATCGAACCAAATGAGCCAGGCGACCCGTTCAAAGTGTCAGATGCGGATACAATGCTTAAGTACATCGCACCAGATCACAAGACACAACAGTCCATTACTGTTTTCTCTAAACCAGGTTGCCCATTTTGCATGAAAGCGAAACAAAACTTGATTGATAACAACCTGCAATACGAAGAAATTGTATTGGGTAAAGATGCAACAACGGTTACCTTACGCGCCGTAAGTGGTCGCACTACCGTACCGCAAGTGTTTATTGGTGGTAAGCACATTGGTGGAAGCGAAGAGCTAGAAGCCTATTTAGGCTAGTGACTTTGCTTATCGAGTGGATAGCGCCTCATTTCTAGAACGCTAAAAAGAAAAAAGCCCCAAAGTCAAATCTGACTTGGGGCCTTCTTAGATTCTTCTAAGAAAAAGCAGTGGTACTTTAATAGACCGGGCTTTTTCTCATTTGTTCCCTTAAAAATGATCTTTTTTTAAAACTTTTTCGATCTTTTTATTAAATACATACCTTTCAATAACTTATGCGACATTCATTTTTGCGATAATTTGCTCTGCTAGGTTCACTTCTAGCGCTACTTCATCACACGCATGTTGTCTTGGGCATTGATCGCAGTCCTTTAGCACTTTCTCAGGCAATAACGTCTTCGATGTTGGTATGAAGTCATGCTTCATAAAGAACTCAGGGGTACGCGTCAGTACAAAGACTTTCTTAATTGCCATCTTACGGGCTTTCTCAACTAAGTGCTGAACAATCGCGGTACCTTGACCTTGACCTTGCCAGCCAGCTTCAACCCCTAGAGAACGAACTTCGGCTAACCCTGAGTCATACACATACAAGGAAGCACAACCTGTGACCTCACCATGGTGCTCTGCGACAGCAAAGGAGCCAATATCACGTACTAACTCATTGCGGTTTCTTGGTAAATTCTCACCTTGGTTTGCCCAATATGCCACCATGCTTTCTAGTGCATCAATGTCGGTTAGACGAGCTGAGCGAACTTTCACCGCCGAGTTATCTCGAGAGCTTAGACGTTTCTCAGCTTGGTCCACGGCGTACGCGACTTGTTGAGGTGCGACCCCACCCAAAGCGTTACGCTTCTCAAGGCAGCTTTCAATGGTCAGAATATCGTAAACATCTTGCTCAATGACTGGCGAGAATTCTTGCAACTCAGCAATGGAGAGCTCTTCTAGTGCGCAGCCTTTAGCAATCGCACTGACAACCGCCACACCGACAATATGGTGTGCTTCACGGAAAGGAATACCTTTTGCTACCAAGTAGTCAGCAAGCTCTGTCGAGTTGGCGTAACCTTGCTTCGCCGCTTCTAGCGTACGCTCACCATTCACTTTGATGCCATCGAAACAAAGCGCCGCCATTTCCATGCAATCATTCCATGTATCGAGCGCATCAAACAGGCCTTCTTTGTCCTCTTGCATATCCTTGTTGTATGCCAGTGGTAATGCCTTTACCGTCATCATCATCGCCGCAAGCGAACCGTAAACACGCCCGGTTTTACCACGAATCAGTTCCAGTGCATCGGGGTTTTTCTTTTGTGGCATTAACGATGAACCAGAGGTTACCGTATCTGCCAATTCGATGAAGTTAGATTCACCTGAATTATAAAAAATCATATCTTCTGCGAGACGAGAAAGATGCAACATCGAAATAGAGGCGATCGACATTAACTCCATCACATGGTCACGATCGGAAACAGAATCTAGACTATTGCGCGTCGCACGACGAAAACCTAAGTTATGTGCTAGCTCTTCACGATCCATTGGATAAGCAGTACCCGCTAGTGCACCCGAACCCAGCGGGCAAGTGTCCAAACGCTTAATGGCATCTTCCAAACGAGAGTAATCACGTTCAAGCATTTCCACATAAGCCATACACCAATGAGCAAATGTCACCGGCTGAGCACGCTGAAGGTGCGTATAACCAGGCAGTACTGTTTCTTGGTGTGCTCTCGCCACATCCACCATTTGGGTTTGTAGTCTATCCAAACCGATTAAAAGCTGTTGCCCTTGCTGGCGACACCACAATTTAAGGTCAGTCGCCACTTGATCGTTACGTGAACGGCCTGTGTGCAGCTTTTTGCCTAAATCGCCGACTTTGCTGATCAGTTGCTGTTCAACCCAGCTATGAATATCTTCCGCATCGGAGCGTAAAATCTGCTCAGGGTCTTCCATCACTTCAAGTTTCAGCTCGTTCAACGCCAATTCCAGCTTTTGCTGCTCATCAACGGTTAATACATCCACTGAAACCAGTGCCTTAGACCAAGCAATTGAGCCGACAATGTCTTGCTCAGCTAATCGATAATCAAAGCGTAATGAGTCATTAAAGTCTTTGAATCTCGTATCTGCTGCTTGGGTAAATCTTCCGCCCCATAATGCCATTGTCACTCTCCTAACTGCTCGGTATTCACTGCTTGTCTAACGATGGAATCTAATCAAAGTCAGTTTGTTTTTTTGATAGGTTCAACTTACGGCAAATCAAAAAGAAAATAAAGTAAAAATTCACTTATTTCACATAATTATTCACCGCAATTCCATATTCTTGTTTTCTTTATCCTTATAAAACAAGAAACCCACTTGCACTGCAAGTGGGTTTACCTTAATCCAAATCGCCTATGTTGGCATTATTTGTTTTTCTACACTTTATTATTTATTTTTCTTCACTTCATTCAATGCGCGGATACGGCTTGAAAGTGAGTAAAGACGGATGAAGCCTTCGGCATGGCTTTGGTCATACACTTCATCTTCTCCAAAGGTCGCAAATTCTTCACAGTATAAGCTGTTGTCTGAACGCTTCTGAGTCACCGTCGCTTGACCTTTGTAAAGCTTGATAACCACTTCGCCATTTACGTCTTGCGCAAGCTCTTCCGTTGCGGCAAGAATTGATTTGCAAAGCGGTGTAAACCAACGACCATCGTAAACAAGGTGAGAAGCTTTCACACCCAACTCTTCACGGAACTCAAACGCCGCTTTATCCAGAACCAATTGCTCCACAGCACGCAACGCTTCCATCATGATGGTGCCACCTGGAGTTTCGTAACAGCCACGAGACTTCATGCCTACTAAACGGTTCTCAACGATATCAATACGACCAACGCCATGTTTAGCACCCTTTTCATTAAGGTAAACCAACGCATTGTATGGCGTCATCGTTTCACCATCGACCGCAACCACTTCACCTTTAGCAACTTGTAGTGTCACCGTTTCAGATTCATTTGGTGCTTGCTCAGGGTCAACGGTCCACGCCCAGCAATCTTCATTTGGCGCATTCCAAGTATCTTCTAACACGCCGCCTTCTGTTGAAATATGCCATGCGTTAGCATCACGAGAATAGATCTTAGTTAATGAAGCACTACACGGGATATTACGCTCAGCTAGATAGTCTAAACACTCTTCACGGCTCACCAGATCCCACTCACGCCATGGCGCAATAACATGTAAATCAGGGGCAAGCGCAGCAAACGCACCTTCAAAACGTACTTGGTCATTTCCTTTACCCGTACAACCATGGCACAACGCATCCGCGCCAACTTTACGCGCCACTTCCACTTGCGCTTTGGCAATAATCGGACGAGCCATTGACGTACCTAGTAGATACTTACCTTCATAGTACGCCCCCGTTTTTAGTGTTGGGTAAATGTACTCAGCAACCATCTCTTCTTTTAGGTCAGCGATATAACATTCAGAAGCACCTGATGCCTTGGCTTTTTCTTCGATGCCATTAAGCTCTTCTTCACCTTGGCCCACGTCGGCGACAAACGCCACAACTTCACAGTCGTAATTCTCTTTTAGCCACGGAATGATCACTGAAGTATCAAGACCGCCAGAATAGGCTACAACAACTTTCTTTACGCTTTTCTTGCTCATGGTTCTTTCTCCTAATGTCCGAGCCTGAATTGGCGGTCAGTATCTCGGGTTTTAAATATAGTTTTTTCTTTATTCATGTTACTGCGCGGCGAATGGCCACTCAGTCTTAATTCGGGACGAATTGTGTACCGATGCTTTTACCTGCAAACAAATCATTTAATTTTTCTGGGTAACGCCATGTGGCGACTTCGATAGGTCGACCTAATTCACTGGCGGCCTGCAACGCCGCCTGAACTTTCACAATCATGCCGTCAGTAATCACATGCCCGGTAATTAAGGCATCGGCTTGCTCTTGAGTCAGGCTTGGTAATAAATGTCCTTTCCCATCCAATACACCGCTCACATCAGAAAGTAACACGAGTTCTGCATCCAGAGCGCCCGCAACCGCAACCGCTGCTTGGTCGGCATTCACATTCATTAGTTGACCGTGGTTGTCTAAGCCGATCGAACTAATAATAGGTAGCGCACCTGTTTTTAAGATGGCTTGCAATACCGCAGGGTTTCCTGGTTTGGCATTGCCAACGGCACCAAGTTCAGGGTCGAGTTCGACCACTTCACATAGGCCGCCATCTGCAAGACTTAAACCCACTGCATTTAAACCCGCTTTAATGGCGTCACCTTGCAGTAATTTGTTCGCCGTCCCCGCAAGGGCACCAGCAATCAACGGGATTTGATCATAAGGAGTCACGCGCAACCCTTGTTTCTTCTCTGTTGGCAGATTAAGTTTCTGCATCAGTTCATCAACAAGGTAGCCGCCGCCATGTACAATCACGATGTCGCGTTGAGCTTGTTTTTTATAGTTTGAAATCGCTACAAACAGTTGATTCAACGTCTTGGTACAAGAAAGTGCCGCACCGCCTAATTTAATCACCAATGGTAATGGCGTAGATTGTTGTTCCATCATACTCATGCTTCCTCTCCTCGCCCTATACCAGCGATGTCAGCTGGGAAAATTGGTTTTTAATATTTAGGCACTGCATCGCTTGGCTTGACGCGCCTTTTAGTAGATTATCGATCGCCGATACGACAATAATATGTTGACCTTGTACCTTCCAACCGATATCACAAAACGGCGTGTTCTCTACGTCTTGAATTCTTGGAATCGTGTCACCTTTAATGCGTACACAAGGTTGGTCGGCATACGCTTCCTCAAAGGCGTGTTGTACTTGTTCCGCCGTGGCGCCATCCGCTAGCTTCATGGTAATTGTTGCCAAAATACCACGTTTAAAGTTGCCTAAGTGCGGGTTAAAAATCACCTCGCAACCCAAATGCGTCGCCATTTCAGGCTGATGTCTATGGGTAAACAATCCATAAGGCTGCAAGCTCACTTCACAAAAACTATTACCTGTTGTCGCTTTACGACCAGCCCCAGTTACACCACTTGTGGCATTAATGACAGGCCAAACTTGCGTATCAATCAATTTCGATTCAACAAGTGGTTTAATCGCCAACTGCGAGGCCGTTGGATAACAACCAGGCACTGCCACCAGCTGCGCCGCTTGAATGTCCGCAGCGTTCCATTCAGCGAGACCGTAGGCGGCTTTATCAAGCCACTGAGCATGCTGATGCTCAAAACCATAGTACGTGGTATAGAAATCATCGCCTTTCACACGGTACGCACCAGATAAATCGAACACTTGACAACCTTGCTCAAGAAATATTGGAGCTAAGTCGTGACTCACTTCATGGGCGGTTGCTAAAAACACCACATCACATTCACTGGCGACTTTGTCGACATCGACAAGCGGTTGGATACCGTCATCCACTATGCCTGCTAATTTGCCGTGTACCTGTGAAACCAATTTACCTGCATCGACACTATTGGCGGACACGTATAAACCTGATAGCGTAAGCTCCGGGTGTTTCGTGACCATCAGAGCCAGTTCTGCTCCTGTGTAACCGGTGGCGCCAATAATGGTGGTTTTTAGCATCTATCTACATCCATTTCCGTTAGACTTGAACATATCAACCATTGACTATAAATCTAAAAAAACAGTCAATAAATGATTTTTTATTCATTAATTTTGATTTAATATGTGTTTTACCGTCTTATAGTTAATCTGTCAACAGTAGAAGTGAAGATAATATGCAATTGCCAACGTTCTTAGAGGTCTACAAGGGCCTAATCAGCACCCCTTCTATCAGTTCGACTGACCCAAGCTGGGATCACGGCAACGAAAAAGTCATAGAAAAACTGGCCACCTGGATGAAAGATCTTGGCTTTGAGGTCGAAGTTGAAGAAGTGGAACCGAACAAATTCAATATGATCGCCAAAAAAGGCCAAGGTGAAGGGGGACTGCTTCTAGCTGGTCACAGTGATACCGTGCCTTTTGATGAAGGACGCTGGAGCTTCAACCCTCATGACCTCACAGAAAAAAACAATCGCTTTTACGGCCTAGGCACGGCGGATATGAAAGGCTTCTTTGCCTTTATTTATGAAGCCGTGAAAAAAATCGACTGGAGCAAACAAACCAAGCCCCTCTATGTTCTCGCCACTTGTGACGAAGAAACCACCATGCTGGGTGCGCGTCACTTTACCGACACCGCGCCCTTCAAACCAGATTATTGCATTATTGGTGAACCCACTAACCTTGTGCCTATCCGCGGACACAAAGGGCACGTCGCAAACGCCATCAGAGTCACAGGTAAGTCAGGTCACTCGTCTGATCCTGCACTCGGTGTCAACGCCATCGAAATCATGCACGAAGTGATGTACGCGATGATGACACTGCGTGATAAATTGGTGAAAGAGTATCACCACCCTGGATTCGCTATCCCTAGTCCCACACTGAATCTCGGCCACATCCACGGTGGTGATAGCGCGAATAGAATTTGTGGCTGCTGCGAATTACATTACGATGTCCGCCCACTGCCAGGAATCAGCCTGGATGGCTTAGACAACATGCTAAGAAGTGCGCTGAAAGAGGTGGAAGCAAAGTGGCCAGGGCGCTTAACCATCACCGCACTGCATGAACCAATTCCAGGCTATGAGTGCGATCATCAACATCCTTTTGTTGGTGGTATGGAGCGCTTATGTGACACGCCATCAGACACCGTGAACTACTGTACTGAAGCGCCATTTTTACAGGCGTTGTGCCCAACTCTGGTGTTAGGCCCTGGTTCGATTGATCAGGCGCACCAGCCCGATGAGTTTCTTAGCCTAGACTTTGTCGACCCAACCATCAATATTCTTGCTAAAGCCATCAATAAGTATTGCTTTGAGTAACGAAATTTGACTCAATTCACTCACACAATGTAATAAATTTTCAACATTGCCGATTGGCTGGGTGTTGCTGTACAATTATTCAGCAACACTTCAGCGTCGCAACAATCAACAAAATCATTACCCTAAATCAATAACGAATTCTATGAAAAAAGGCATGCTACATTAAGCAGTTAAAGGTTTGCGTGCGCTTTTCATTCCAATGCGATTATTGCAAACATGGATTACTTTATTTGACTACGCCTAGCATTTTTCGCTAGATTGTTAAGCTGAAACGGAATAATGGATGTAGTTAAATTACAAGGCAGGATGACTATGAACGAAAAATACGCCCCATTGAAAAGCAATGTTAGGATGCTTGGGCACTTGCTGGGGAATACCATCAAGGAAGCACACGGAGAGGCGATTTTAGAGAAAGTTGAAAAAATTCGTCAACTTTCCAAATCCGTTGTACGTGCAGGCAATGAGGCCGATCGTGAGATTTTAATCGATGAGATTAAAAGCCTGCCTAATGAGCAATTAACGCCAGTCGCTCGTGCATTTAACCAATTCCTAAACCTCACCAACATCGCCGATCAATATCATACGATCTCACGAAGCTGTGAGGCTGATGTCTGTGAACCCGACCCAATCTATACGTTGTTTTCGAAATTAAGCCAAGAAAACATCAGCAAGCTTGATACTGCACAAGCGGTTCGCGATCTTAATATCGAATTGGTACTGACCGCGCACCCAACAGAAATCACCCGTCGTACCATGATCAATAAACTGGTGAAAATCAACGAGTGTCTCTCTAAGCTTGAACTCAGTGAAATATCAGATAAAGAACGCAGCAAAATCGAGCGCCGCCTAGAGCAACTTATCGCGCAAAGCTGGCACTCTGATGTTATTCGCCAGCAACGCCCAACCCCGCTTGATGAAGCTAAGTGGGGCTTTGCCGTTGTCGAAAACTCCCTATGGGAGGCCATTCCTGAATTCCTACGTGAAATGGATGATCGCCTGAAGAACTATTTAGGTGAAGGATTACCCATTGATGCTCGCCCAGTGCATATTTCTTCATGGATGGGTGGCGACCGCGACGGAAACCCGTTTGTAACGCACAAGATTACTCGTGAAGTCATGCTACTCTCTCGCTGGAAAGCAGCAGAACTTTACCTACAAGACTTCCAAGAGCTCATCACTGAGCTGTCTATGGTGAAATGTAACGACCACGTTAGAGATCTTGCAGGTGAGCAACACGAACCTTACCGAGCGATTCTAAAACCAGTCCGTAAGTTGCTGGTGAATACGCTGGAAGTACTGGAAGCGCAAATCAATCACCAAGATGTGCCAAACAAGCCGATTCTTGAAGACAGTGCACAGCTGTGGGAACCCCTATTAGCGTGTTACCAATCACTGCGCGAAAGCGGCATGGCCATTATTGCTGATGGGTCACTTCTTGATACTATCCGCCGCGTGAAAGCCTTTGGCGTTCACCTGGTTCGCTTGGACATTCGTCAAGAAAGCACCCGCCACTCAGACGTGATCTCTGAGTTGACTCGTCATTTGGGTCTTGGTGACTACGACCAATGGAGCGAGCAAGATAAAGTTTCTTTCCTTATCAACGAACTCAGCTCTAAACGTCCACTACTACCTCGTGACTGGGAGCCGTCAGAATCTGTACAAGAAGTGTTAGATACTTGTCGTGTTATTGCCTCTCAATCACGTGATGCTTTTGGTGCCTACGTCATCTCAATGGCGCGCACTGCATCAGACGTTCTAGCGGTTCACCTAATTTTGCAAGAGTGTGGCTGTAAATTCCGTATGGATGTGTGCCCACTGTTTGAAACGCTTGAAGATTTAAACAACTCAGAAGCGGTAATGAAGCAGCTGTTTGAGATTGATTGGTACCGTGGTTATATCCAAAATCACCAAATGGTGATGATTGGCTACTCTGACTCGGCGAAAGACGCAGGCGTGATGGCCGCAGGCTGGGCGCAATACAGTGCAATGGAATCTCTGGTTGAAGTCAGCGAACAAGCAGGCATTGAAATCACCCTCTTCCACGGTCGTGGCGGTTCGATTGGTCGTGGTGGTGCGCCTGCACATGCCGCACTATTATCCCAGCCACCAAAGAGTCTAAAACGCGGTCTACGAGTCACTGAGCAAGGCGAAATGATCCGCTTTAAACTCGGACTCCCTGAAATTGCTATTAACAGTTTCAACCTGTATGCCAGTGCGATCCTAGAAGCAAACTTGCTACCGCCGCCGAAGCCAAAACAAGATTGGCGCGATCTCATGGAAGTGTTGTCGCAAGTCTCTTGTGATGCCTATCGTCGTGTTGTTCGTGATGAACCAGACTTTGTTCCTTACTTCCGTCAAGCGACGCCGGAACTAGAACTGGGTAAACTTCCACTAGGCTCTCGCCCTGCAAAGCGTAACCCTAACGGCGGTGTAGAAAGCTTACGCGCTATCCCATGGATTTTCTCTTGGAGCCAAAACCGTCTTGTGCTTCCTGCCTGGTTAGGCGCGGGTGAAGCGATTCAGTACTCTATCGATAAAGGTCATCAAGCCCTGTTAGAAGAAATGTGCCGCGAGTGGCCATTCTTCTCTACTCGCTTAGGCATGCTAGAGATGGTGTACACCAAGTGCAACATGGAAATCTCACGCTACTATGACCAACGTTTGGCTGACCCAGAGTTACTACCATTAGGCGACAAACTACGCGCACAACTGCAGCAAGATATTAAAGCGGTACTGAACGTAGAAAATAACGATCACCTCATGCAAAGTGACCCTTGGGGGCAAGAGTCTATTCGTCTACGTAACACCTATGTTGAGCCCCTCAACATGCTGCAAGCCGAACTTCTCTATCGCACACGTCAGAGCGAAGAGACAGAAACTGAGCTAGAAGAAGCGCTTATGGTGACCATTGCTGGCATCGCAGCCGGCATGCGAAACACCGGATAGGCAGTGTAATATTTCAAAATAAAGACAAAAGGTCGCATTTTGCGGCCTTTTATTTTGCCAAAGCGCCTTACTGAGTCTTTTGTTAGTTCTTTTCTAGTGATACCAGCCTCTATTCCACTTAATGCTTATAAAGTTCTATATAATTAAATCCTGTTGTCCGATAAAAATAATAAAAGTAACTATCGGCGACATGGGTTGTGTGTTCATACAACCTCCTAGGTGACAAAGGCTTATAAAGGCGACTGTGTTAACCACACAGACCATGCTTCTTACACAAGACCATTCTAACTTTTCAACTGATGAACGTTAGCTTTGGCCGCGTCACAACTTAGATGACGGTAACAAGCGCCATAATTACTATTAAGTTATTGATCTGGATTTTTATCATGTCACTACCACACGTTATCCTTACTGTATTAAGCACTCGCGACGCGACTGGCTACGACATCACTAAGGAATTTTCTGCAAGCATCGGATATTTTTGGAAAGCGAGCCACCAACAGGTGTACCGTGAATTAAACAAAATGGCAGACAAAGGTCTTGTGACTTGCAAATTAGAGCCACAAGACGGCAAGCCTGATCGTAAGGTGTACTCCATTACCGAATCTGGACGTGGAACCCTCAGTGATTGGTTTGAACAACCAACCGTTCATCCTACAGTCCGTGACGAGTTCTCAGCGAAACTCGCAGCCTGTGCGGTTCAACCTTCAGCCGCATTTCGTCTACAACTAGAAGAGCTGATTGAAGACTCTAAAAAGCTGGTTGCGCACTACCGTGAAATTGAAGCGGCGTACTACGCAACACCAAGCACGCTAGATACTCATGCTCGTTTAGAGCGCCTAACACTGCGTCGTAACCTATTCTCACGTCAAGCTTGGTTAGACTGGGCAGAAGAGACACTGGCTGAGCTTGAAGCTATCGCTTAATGCAATGCTTTGAAGCTAGTACTTGGTTAGGTCAACGCCTTTAAGCCTAGGCTACTAAAAACAAAAAAAGCGCTGGATTTGCATCCCGCGCTTTTTTATTGTTTTTCTACCTACTTTTGCCAATGACTCTACGATTAATTGGCAATGCTTACGTGCACTATGCCCCTTGTGGACGCACACCTAATGTATGGCAAAGTGCATACGTCATCTCTGAGCGGTTAAGCGTGTAGAAGTGGAAATCTTTTACTCCTTCACGACTCAACGTTCTAACCATATCGATCGCTTGGCTTGCTCCCACTAACTGGCGCGTTGTTGGGTCATCATCTAGACCTTCAAACTGCTTCTGCATCCAGCCAGGCACTTTTACTTTATTCATTGCCGCAAAACGAGACGCTTGCTTAAAGTTAGACACCGGCAAGATACCTGGAACGATTTCAGCATCAATGCCAGCGGCCACACAGCGGTCACGAAATCGAAGGTAGCTCTCAACATCAAAGAAAAACTGAGTAATCGCACGGTTAGCACCCGCATCAATTTTACGCTTTAGGTTCAGCAAATCAGATTGAGCACTTTTGGCTTCTGGGTGTACTTCCGGAAAGGCTGCCACCGAAATATCAAAATCATGACGCGACTTAAGTAGCTCAACTAGATCAGAAGCATACATATCCGGCTGACCGCCGCCTTCTGGGATGTCACCACGCAAAGCGACAATGCTCTGAATACCATTCGCCCAGTAGTCATCAGCAATATCAATCAGCTCGCTGCGAGAAGCATCAATACACGTTAAGTGAGGAGCAGCGATTAAACCCGTTTCATTTTTTATCTCTTTAATGATGGAGTGCGTACGATCTCGCTCACCTGAGTTAGCGCCATAAGTTACAGAAACAAACTTAGGCTTAAGCGCTTTCAAACGATGGACAGACTTCCAAAGCGTCTCTTCCATATTCGGTGTGCTTGGCGGAAAGAATTCAAAAGAAACATTAATATTGTCCGAAAGCTCAGCAATATTTTGGTTTAAGGCATCAATGTGCCCAGCATGCGTGTATCCCATGGTTCTCTCCCTAAATTGCCAAAGTTGGTTATCCCAGCCAACCTTAGACTAAAACCTGTCTGTCATTAAAAGTGATAAATCTAAATTTGTAATTTTTTGACGTTTAGACGTCTATATGTCTGTAGAATGAAATGAATGGCATTTAAAGTCAATAGCATCACAATGAATTTTTTTCATGTTGAACGTTAGGGAAATTGAAGATGCGTGACGTTAGAAACAAAATCCCCCCTGTATACGAAAATAAAAGGGGGGATTGAACAGAGGTAACAATTAATTTAGAAGTAGCACAATTAATTTAGAAACAGCAACAATCAATTTAGGAGAAGCAACTCCCTATTGAGAAGCAGCAACACCGGATTTAGAAGAAACTCGATATTAAATTTAAGTCCGACTGAATCGCTCCCGCCGTCACTTCTCGTCCTGCGCCAGGACCTCGAATCACTAATGGGTTATCTTTATACCACTTGCTTTCAATCGCAAAAATGTTGTCACACGGCAAAAGGTTAGCAAGCGCATGCTCTTTAGATAGCGCCTCAATGCCGACACGAGCCTTACCAAAGCGATCTAAGCGCGCCACATAGCGTAGCACCTTATCTTCTCTCTGTGCTTTGTCTAGACGCTCTTGAAGCAATTCGCTCAGTAACCCAGACTGCTCAAAGAAACCATCCAGTGTCAGCTCTTGTAGTGCCTCTGGAACTAAAGACTCAACCACAACACTATCGGGTTCAATATCCAAGCCCGACTCACGAGCCAAAATAACCAGTTTTCGCATCACATCAGAGCCATCTAAATCCGAGCGAGGATCGGGTTCAGTTAACCCCTGCTGCCACGCTAAGTCGACTAACTCAGCAAATGGCACGCTGCCATCAAATTGCTGGAACAACCAAGATAAGGTGCCAGAGAAAATTCCCGACAGCGCCACAATATCATCACCACTTTCGCGCAAATCACGCACGGTATGGTTAATAGGTAAACCCGCACCTACGGTCGCGTTATATAGCCAATGACGGCTAGTTTTCGCGAAAGCATCTTGCACGCGATGATAATCAGCACTTGGTGCTGAGCCCGCAACTTTGTTTGCAGAAATCAGATGAACGCCATGTTCTGCAATGGATACGTATTTTTGTGCCAGTACTGGACTCGCCGTCACATCCAGTACGACGGCTTCATCATAACCATGCAGTGCGGCAATTTGCTTGAGCCAGCGATCGCCTTCATGGGCTATCGCTTCATCTTTATAACGCTCGAGCACGGTAAGTTCATCCAGACCGTTTTCATCAAACCAATAGCTTTGACTGTCGACCACCGCCACGAGATCAAAGCTCATGCCGCGACGTTTTTCGAGTTCAGGTTTTTGCTGCTTGAAAAGCTCTAACCATGAAGAACCGATATTACCTTTACCACATAAGGCAACGGCAACACGCTTCTGAGCTTGAAAGAGTTGAGTATGAACCGATTTCACCATCGGCATCACATCGGATCGACGCAGTACAGCCGCTAAACTCAGGCCTGAATCCGCTTCACAGAAAAATTCCACCGGAGCGTGTTTCAACTGTTGGTAAAAGCCAAAGCAATGATTGGCATTTTTCGTCACACCAGCGCCAACCGCCGCAAGCATGGCAAAGCCTTCTTTCAGCTTAATTTCCGCTTCAATCGCCAAATCTTGCAATTCATTGAGCGTCCCTGAGGCAATCTCTGGGGTGTACGCTAGACGCAAACGCGATTGGTCGGCCTGCGCTTCAAAGGCTAACGGTTCGAGTTGCGCTCGCTTTAAGCCATTTAATACTTCCGCTTTGGCACGTTCGAAATCATGACCGTTACCAAATGACAACTCTATGAGTAGCACTTCTTCTAATGAAGTAATAATTTTGGCACCGCGACCTGATGCCAAAACACGCTCAATTCGCGTGGATCCAGATTCAGGTAAATAACTGCAACGTAAGTTCAGATCCATGGTGCTTTGCGCCACGGGTTGAAGGGTACGGCTGTGCAATACTGGCGCCGCTAGACGCGCCAATTCGCTCGCTTCATCTAGTCGTAATAACGGCAACAAACACGCATCAGACACCACTCGAGGGTCAGCACTGTAGACACCAGCCACGTCACTCCAAATAGTCACGCTCGCCACTTCCGCTAACGCACCAATCACGGTCGCCGAATAATCCGAGCCATTGCGACCCAGTAACACCGTTTCGCCATCACTGTTTTGTGCCATAAAGCCAGTAATCACCACACGGTGATGCGCATGCTGAGCTAAAACACTTTTGATCAGTGGATAGGATTGAGCGCGATCCACCTCAGGCTGAGCGCCAAACTCAGCACGCAAAAATGCGCGGGCATCTTGCGCGACGGCCGGTAAATCATGCTGTCTCAACAATGCAGCTAGCAATCGAGAGGACCACACCTCGCCATGACCTAACACGGCGGCTTTTTGAGCTTCGGTTAATGGCGCAACTTGTTCACCTAGTGCACTAAATTCATCCGCTAGCTGGGCGCGTAACGCCTCGGCATCTTCACCTTCAATCAACGCCTCAACCAACTCCAATTGAAATTGTCGTAACGCTTGGAGATGTTCATGAGCCACGCGACCGTCTTTGTTTAACGCGTCTAAAAAGTCGATTAAACGGTTAGTGGTTTTTCCTGCGGCCGACACCACAATAAGGTCATCAGAGTGAGAATAATCTTTTAGAATCGATACCACACGGCGATAGCACTCAGGATCAGCAAGACTGCTGCCACCAAATTTATGTAATTGCTTCGTTGTTGGTACGTTAGTATTACTCATTGCCGTCGTTACCCTTCAAACGTTCTTGCTTTATCAAAAGCCTGTTGTAAGTCTTCAATTAAATCTTGCGCATCTTCCAAGCCTACAGACAAACGCAAGAGTTGTTGTGACACGCCCGCCTCTGCAAGCGCTTCTTCACCCATTGCGCGATGGGTCATAGAAGCAGGGTGACAAATCAAACTTTCCACGCCGCCCAATGACTCAGCAAGAGAAAATAGCTCAAGTTGACCAACAAAGTACTTGAGTTGCTCAAAGCTACCGGCAAATTCAAAGCTCAACATAGAGCCAAAGCCCGATTGCTGCTTTTTAGCAATCTCGTGACCTGGGTGCTCTGGTAGGCTTGGATGATAGATAACTTTCACCAAGGCTTCATTTTGCAAATAATCGAGAATCACTTGTGAGCTCTCTTCATGAACACGCATACGCGCGCCTAAAGTACGAATGCCACGTAGCGTCATGTAACTATCAAACGGTGTACCCGTGGCACCAATGCAATTGCCCCACCACGCCAACTCTTCGGCATGCTCTTCGGTTTTGGTGATCACCACACCGCCAATCACATCTGAGTGACCATTGATATACTTGGTGGTTGAATGAATAACAAAGTCTGCGCCCAACTCTAAAGGCTTTTGGTATACCGGTGTCAAAAAGGTGTTATCAACGGCCACCAGCGCGCCAACTTGTTTGGCTTTTTCACATACTCGAGCAATATCCACCACGCGAACTAGCGGGTTAGAGGGGGTTTCAAGTAAAATAAGCTTCGGCTTTTTAGCGATCGCCGCATCTAATGCCGCATCATCACCTTGATCGACAAACTGAACCTTGAAATCGCCTTTTTGAGCGCGAGTATTAAACAAACGATAAGAGCCGCCATAACAGTCATGTGGCGCGATAATAAGATCGTCAGGCCCAAGAAATGCCGATGCCCACAAATTCAATGCGGATGTCCCACAATTGGTCACCACCGCCCCTTTGCCTGATTCCAACTCAAATAATGCTTGCTCTAGCAAACCACGGTTGGGATTACCAGAACGGGTATAATCGTACTTAGGCACGTCGCCGAAAGCAGGAAAGCCATAATTGGTAGAAAGGTAGATAGGGGGTACGACAGCGTGGTGTTGAGTATCTGACTCGATACCCGTTCGTACCGCGATGGTCGCTGGCTTCCGATTGCTCATAGAAACATCCTTTATTAACGCGCGCAAAGTGAAGACTAAATAGGGTTTTCATCATGCTTGAACCGACAGGGAAAAGCATCAATCTTTGAAAAAATTAACAGTCCGTTAAACTAAGCCCCACTTTACTGTCCATTTTGTGAGACGTCAACACTTCTAGACGTCTATATGTCTTTGCTTATGGCAGTAAATGCCGCTAAAATTGCACCTTTCTTATTAAACAAATTTACGATCAATAAACGAAGGTGTGCAATGGCAGATTGGAATGGCGAATACATTAGCCCTTACGCGGAGCACGGCAAGAAAAGTGAGCAGGTTAAGAAGATCACGGTATCCATTCCGTTAAAAGTGCTAAAGATATTGACGGATGAAAGAACTCGCCGCCAAATCAATAACCTACGCCATGCTACCAATAGCGAATTATTGTGTGAAGCGTTTTTGCATGCCTATACCGGTCAGCCACTACCGACCGATGAAGACCTGAGAAAAGACCGCCCAGATGATATCCCTACGGAAGTAAAAGCGATGATGACGGCGATGGGGATTGAGTTCGAAGCGTTTGATGAAGAATAAAATCTAGAAACTGGGTCCTAATACCTAGGAAGAAAAAAAAAACGTTGCCCTCTCGAGCAACGTTTTTTTTGAAGCAAATTCTAGGAGCTAGGTACTTTTTTTCCCAAAGCCCTAATATCCCCAAACCCTACTATCTCCAAAGTCTCAACGAGCTACTCAGTCATATAATTTTCAGGCATTTCAATTCTTGCCACGCCGGACTCTACTGCCGCGACCGCTACCGCTCTTGCTACTCGCGGTAACAAACGTGGATCCATTGGTTTTGGAATGATGTAATCTTTGCTAAATGACAACGCCGAGACACCAGCCGCATCCAATACTTCTTGAGGTACAGGCTCTTTGGCGATTTGACGAATAGCCTCAACAGCGGCAAGTTTCATCGCATCATTAATTTCGCTGGCTCGTACATCTAGTGCGCCACGGAAAATGAACGGGAAACACAATACGTTATTGACTTGGTTCGGGTAGTCCGAGCGCCCGGTACCCATAATGAGATCATCACGAACTTCATGGGCAAGTTCTGGTTTAATTTCAGGATCTGGGTTTGAACATGCAAAGACAACTGGCTTTTCTGCCATGAGTGTCAATGCTTCTGCAGGAAGTAGATCAGGCCCCGATACACCAAGGAAAAGATCGGCACCTTCAATCACATCTTCAAGAGTACGCTTATCCGTGTTGTTCGCGAACATCTGTTTATATTCGTTTAGACCTTCACGGCGCGTGTGAATCACACCTTTACGATCCAGCATGTAGATCTTTTCACGCATCGCACCACATTTGATCAACAGCTCCATACACGCCGTCGCGGCGGCGCCGGCCCCCAAACAAACGATCGTAGCGTCACTTAGCTCTTTGCCTTGCAGCTCAATCGCATTCAGCATACCAGCCGCAGTGACAATCGCCGTACCATGTTGATCGTCATGGAAAACAGGCACGTCACAACGTTCAATCAAGCGACGTTCAATTTCAAAACAATCTGGCGCTTTAATGTCTTCTAGGTTGATACCACCAAAGGTGTCTGAAATATTCGCTACCGTATCCACAAACTCATCTATTGTGCGATGCTTCACTTCAATATCAATAGAATCTAACCCAGCAAAACGTTTAAACAATAACGCCTTACCTTCCATAACCGGTTTCGAAGCAAGCGGGCCCAAGTTACCTAACCCTAAAATCGCGGTACCATTTGAAATCACTGCGACCATATTGCCCTTCGCCGTGTATTTATACACATTTTCCGCGTTTTGCGCGATTTCTCGCACCGGCTCAGCCACACCAGGGCTGTAGGCGAGAGCAAGATCCTTGGCAGAATCTGCGGGAGTCGTTAGAGCGATTTCAATTTTCCCAGGGGTTGGGTAGGCATGATAATCCAGAGCTTGTTGGCGGAATTCATCGATTTGGTGGTCATCGGACATGGTATGTGATCCTGCTTTTTCGAGTATGAAAGACTGAGTGTGATGGTTTCTTGTTTTAGTATAACCCGCTTAATAAGCGTATTTCGCTCGCCTAAAAGGGGGACAAGCGCGCGCATGTTATGTTCAGTGCGTCGCAACTTTAACCAATCATACTACGCTAGTTATCAGCAGTTTTGAACGGATACATCGGTATTTATACTAGTGGTCAGTCAAGCTATAACAACACGCTATGCATTAAAGGGATATAAAAGAGGGGATGGGACAAGCTAAGGGAAAAAAGAAACAGCAAAGATAAATGACAGAAACAAAAAAGGACGCCGAAGCGCCCTTTTTATATCTACGTAAGTAAAATAATTACTTGCTAGATAGTGCGCCGAAACGCTTGTTGAAGCGATCAACACGACCACCAGTATCAACGATACGTTGCTTACCAGTGTAGAATGGGTGACATTTGTCACATACGTCTAGGTGAATTGAATCTTTCGCTAGCGTAGAGTTGAACTCAAATGTATTGCCGCAAGAACAAGTTGCTGTTACAGCTTTGTATTCTGGGTGGATACCAACTTTCATGGGAAACCTCAAATTTAGGCCGTGTCGCTATCCGAATCTTTGCCGGACACCACACGTAGTGAAAAAAATACCTGTGTTACCGCTTTTTACACTCAAAGGAGCAAATAAGCCATACCATCAAGGCGCAGTATAGTAATGAATAGTCGAGATTGAATCAACTAAAATTGCCACTTTTTTCGCCACCTTTAGGTGGCTTCATTCAGTTTATTCAATTAACTGTTTATCGAACCCAACATAGCTAGGTAGAATAGCCCTCTATTTTATCAATACCGATTTTACTATGCGCCCAAACGTTGCTCGTGTCGCACTACCCGTGCCACTAGATAAACAGTTCGACTACATTGTTCCTACTCACCTCTTTCCAGTGGTGGGAGGGCGCGTATCTGTGCCGTTTGGACGTCAAACACTCGTCGGTATTGTGACTCAGTTCAGTCATCAGTCGGACTTTCCCATTGACCAACTCAAGCCGATAAAAGCCGCGCTTGATAGCCGTCCGATTTGGTCACAACCTTTATACGAACTTATTACTTGGTGCAGCCTTTATTACCAGCACCCATTAGGCGATACGTTACACAACGCTCTACCGGCGGCGCTGAGAAAAGGCAAACCCGCTGAGTTTGCCACCACCGTTGAGTGGCAGTTGACAGAAGCGGGCAAAAATCAATTAATGCATGGTTTTGGCCGAGCCGTTAAACAAGCCAAAGCGATGCATTTTCTAGAAAGTGGCCCCTGTTCGCATCAAGCGCTATTAGATAATGACATCGGCAGCACAGTGCTAAAAACACTAGATGAGAAAGGTTGGGTTCGCTCTCATGAAAAACAGGCGCCAACGTTCAAGTGGCCAAGCGACTTGACCAATACTCCGCCCGACCTTCGACTCAATGAAGAACAAGCTATCGCGATTGCCTCGGTAAACAGCCAAACCGACTTTGGCTGCTACTTACTAGAAGGCGTGACAGGCTCTGGGAAAACAGAAGTCTATCTAAATATGATCAAACCCGTGCTTGAACGAGGCCAACAAGCTCTCGTACTGGTACCAGAAATTGGATTAACGCCACAAACGATAAACCGCTTTCGTAAGCGTTTTAATGTGCCCGTAGAAGTCATCCATTCAGGGCTTAATGATACCGAACGCTTAAATGCTTGGCTCAGCGCCAGAGATAAAGTCGCGGGTATTGTTATCGGCACACGCTCGGCATTACTCACGCCCTTTGCGGATCTTGGTATCATTATTGTTGATGAAGAACATGACACCTCTTATAAGCAGCAGGACAGCCTACGCTACCATGCCCGCGATGTGGCGGTTATGCGTGCCAACAAAGCACAGATCCCGATTATTCTTGGCTCTGCAACCCCGTCATTAGAAACGCTGCAAAATGCGTTAAGTGGTAAATACCACCACTTAGTATTGAGTCAACGTGCAGGGCTTGCGGTTCCCACCACTAATAAAGTAATCGATGTAAAAGGTCAGTATTTAGAAAGCGGGCTTTCCGCACCGTTGATTGCGCAATTGCGTCGCCATTTAAACGCTGGCAATCAAGTAATGCTGTTTCTCAATAGACGAGGCTTTAGCCCGGCTTTAATGTGCCATGAGTGTGGCTGGATCGCCGAATGCAAACGCTGTGATGCCTATTACACCTATCATCAGGCCAGCAATGAAATTCGTTGTCACCATTGCGGCTCCCAACACCCCGTTATCCACCAATGCCAAGGCTGCGGCTCGCATCAACTGGTTACAGTCGGTGTAGGCACTGAACAATTGGAATCTCAACTCGGCGAGCTGTTTCCTGAATACAAAACCATTCGAATTGATAGAGACAGTACGCGCCGAAAAGGCAGCCTTGAAGCAGCGCTAGATGCGATAAAGAAAAACGAATACCAAATCCTTATTGGTACGCAAATGCTGGCCAAAGGACACCACTTCCCCAACGTCACGCTCGTTGCGTTACTTGATGTAGACGGATCACTTTATAGCAGCGACTTTCGCGCGTCAGAGCGCTTAGCACAGCTATTTATTCAAGTGGCTGGACGAGCTGGGCGCGCCAGCAAACCAGGAGAAGTCTTACTGCAGACCCACCACCCCGATCACCCTTTACTGCAGTCATTACTCAACAAGGACTACCGACACTTTGCCGATACCGTTCTGCAAGAAAGAAAACAGGCACACCTGCCACCATTTAGCTTCCTTACGTTAATCCGTTGTGAAGCCAATAACCCCGCAGATGTGGAGACGTTTCTACGTCAGGTTCGCTACTCCCTTGAAGCGCATCCACTGTTTGATAATAGCTGCCTGGTACTGGGTCCAACCCCAGCCCCTATCGCCAAACGAGCGGGTAAGTCACGGTGGCAACTGATTTTGCAGGTACCGTCACGTAGCGTGATGCAAAACATCATTTCCAGTGCGAAGCCGGTGATCTCTCAATTACCATTAGCGAAAAAAGTGCGCTGGTCGATGGATATCGAGCCGCAAGACCTTAGCTAGACCATCGCAAACGTTTACTTTTAAAAATATCACCAGCTTTAGATGTGATACACTTCACAACTATGATGCAATTTCTGTTAAATGGACCGTAACTTTTTGTTTGGAAATGAATAATTTCCATTAATGCGTCATGATAATCAAGACCTGTTTATTCGCTTTGTTTATCCTAGCCATCCTAGTTAATTGACGACAATTCGTTGATTAAAAACTCAGTAAAATGGCATAACAAGAAAGATAACTTGAATAGCAAAGTGATGGCGAAAACCGCCAAAAAGTGCACTGAAAAGCAATCAGTGAAATAGGTATTTCATTAAATTAGCAAAACATGAGGAAAGTATTGTATGGCGACAATGAAGGATGTTGCCCAGCTTGCAGGGGTTTCTACCGCCACCGTTTCACGTGCACTAATGAACCCTGAAAAGGTCTCATCAAGTACGAGAAAGCGAGTGGAAGAGGCGGTATTAGAAGCTGGATATTCACCAAACTCCCTAGCTCGAAACCTGCGTCGTAACGAATCGAAAACCATCGTCACTATTGTACCTGATATATGCGACCCGTATTTTTCAGAGATCATCCGTGGTATTGAAGATGCAGCAATCGAGCATGGCTATTTAGTGCTATTGGGCGACAGTGGACAATCGCAAAAACGCGAAAACTCCTTTGTTAATTTGGTGTTCACCAAGCAAGCTGATGGCATGCTATTGCTCGGAACGGATCTTCCATTTGACATTAGTAAGCCAGAGCAAAAAAACCTCCCTCCCATTGTGATGGCGTGCGAATTTGCGCCTGAACTGGAGTTGCCAACGGTTCACATTGACAACCTGACGTCCGCTTTTGAGGCGGTGAACTACTTATCGCAACTGGGCCACAAGCGTATTGCGCAAATATCTGGACCCGACACCGCATTTTTGTGTCGCTTCCGACAACAAGGTTACCAACAGGCTCTGCGTCGCGCAGGCGTGCCAATGAACCCTTCTTACACCGTAAAAGGGGACTTTACCTTTGAAGCGGGCGCCAAGTCTGTTCGCACGTTATTAGCACTACCCGAGCCACCCACCGCTATTTTCTGTCACAACGACATTATGGCCATTGGCGCAATGCAAGAAGCCAAAAAGCTTGGCTTGCGCGTCCCGCAAGACTTATCCTTTGTCGGCTTTGATGATATTCAGTTCGCTCAATACTGCGATCCACCACTGACGACCATTTCACAGCCTAGATATGAAATTGGCCGTCAAGCCATGTATACCATGCTAGAAGTACTGCAAGGTGTAGACGTTAGAGCAGGCTCTCGCCTACTGGATACCGAACTTGTGATACGCGACAGTGCGGCTCCTCCAAGAATCATCTAACCAACCATTTGCTGACTTGCAAGTTGACCTCGTGGTATTTACCATGAGGTCAGTTATTTACTTCAACATTAGAAGTGTCATCAGTGGCAAACCGAGATTACGTTAGACGAGGCAAAGGTGCGAATACTGGCCGTCGTCCTGCAAAAAAGAAACCATCCGGCAAAAAACCATGGCGTAGCGGACTGCTTGCCATCATTTTGACGTGCGGATTTGGCTACGGCTTATATCTGCTCAATCAAGATCCCGAGCCAGCAAAGCCGACACCACCTGCGAAAACAGTCAGCAAGCCTAAAGCAAAGCAGGCCAAGCCTATCCCGCCGCCTCCTGAAGAAAAGTGGGATTACGTTGATACCCTGCCAAAGCGTGAAGTGGAAGTGAAAGCAAAAGAGCAAGTCGTCTCAGCTATCCCTTACATCATGCAGTGCGGCGCGTACAAAACTATGGCGCAAGCTGACGCTCGTAAATTGGATATCGCCTTCCAAGGTCTCTCTAGTAAGATCAGAAAGAAAGAGAACAGCAGTTGGTACCGCGTTGTCCTTGGGCCATACAAGCTCAAACGCGATGCCGAGCGAGATAAACACAAATTACAACGCGCTAAGATAGAGCCGTGCGCGATTTGGAAGGAAACGCAGTAGTTCTATGGTTCTATGGTTCTATGGTTCTATGGTTCTATGGTTCTATGGTTCTATGGTTCTATGGTTCTATGGTTCTATGGTTCTAACAAATCACGCTACGGTTTGAACTGCAAACCGTGATGAGCTAAAAAACCTAATCAAAAGTATCCCTCCCCCTGCTGGAGGGATGCTATAAACAGAACTATCACTCCTAATGAATAAACCAGCCGTTGCACACCGTAAATCACACTAACAAAAGGACCACAGGTCCATAGAACCATAGAACCGCTTTTCCAATAACCCCACCTCTTCCCTTGAAATTCATTTCGCTCGTCCGCATATCCATTTCATACTGGAAATAAAATCTAAAATTTATGAGGCATACACCGTGACTACTATTGTATCTGTACGTCGAAATAACAAAGTTGTGATTGCTGGTGATGGACAAGTGTCCCTTGGCAATACTGTAATGAAAGGCAATGCCCGTAAAGTTCGCCGCCTCTACAACGACAAGGTTCTTGCTGGCTTTGCTGGCAGCACTGCGGATGCCTTCACGCTATTTGAGCGCTTTGAAAGCAAGCTGCAAATGCACCAAGGCCATCTCACTAAGGCCGCGGTGGAACTGGCTAAAGATTGGCGTAGCGACCGCGCCTTACGTAAATTAGAAGCATTATTGGCGGTTGCCGATGAAACCGCCTCGCTTATCATCACTGGTAACGGCGATGTAGTTCAGCCAGAAAATGACCTTATTGCTATCGGCTCTGGTGGTAACTTTGCTCAAGCCTCAGCGATGGCTTTGCTTGAAAACACCGATCTTGATGCTCGCGAAATCGCGGAGAAGTCGCTCAAAATAGCGGGTGACATTTGCGTATTCACTAACCACAACCACACTATTGAAGAACTAGAAAGCGGCGAAAAGTAACGCCATAAAAACAAAAATAGTGTCCAATATTTGTAAGGAATAATGATGTCTGAAATGACCCCTCGTGAAATTGTTCACGAACTTAACCGCCATATTATTGGTCAAGATAACGCAAAGCGCTCAGTAGCGATTGCACTACGTAACCGCTGGCGTCGTATGCAGCTTGAAGAAAGTCTGCGTGTTGAAGTATCTCCAAAAAACATTCTGATGATCGGTCCTACCGGTGTCGGTAAAACCGAAATTGCTCGCCGTCTTGCAAAATTAGCCAACGCGCCTTTTATCAAGGTAGAAGCCACGAAATTTACCGAAGTGGGTTACGTGGGTAAGGAAGTCGAAACCATCATTCGTGATCTGACCGATGTGGCCATTAAGATGACTCATCAGCAGGCAATGGAAAAGGTGACATTCCGCGCCGAAGAACAAGCTGAAGAGCGTATTCTTGACGCCCTACTACCACCAGCACGCGATGCTTGGGGACAAAACGAACAACAAGACAACACCGCTTCCAATACTCGCCAAACGTTCCGTAAAAAACTGCGCGAAGGTAAGCTCGACGACAAAGAAATTGAAATTGATGTCGCAGCCTCGCAAATGGGCGTGGAAATCATGGCGCCTCCTGGTATGGAAGAAATGACCAACCAGCTACAGAGCATGTTCCAAAATCTAGGTGGCGATACCACTAAAAAGCGTAAGCTGAAAATCAAAGATGCCTTTAAAGCTCTAACTGAAGAAGAAGCGGCAAAACTGGTTAACCAAGAAGAGCTGAAAGAGCAATCCATCTATAACGTTGAAAACAATGGTATTGTTTTTATCGATGAGATCGACAAAATCTGTAAGCGCGGCGAAGCTTCAGGCCCTGACGTGTCACGTGAAGGGGTGCAACGAGACCTGCTTCCACTGATTGAAGGCAGCACGGTGTCAACTAAACACGGCATGGTAAAAACGGACCATATCCTATTTATTACCTCGGGCGCATTCCAAGTGGCTAAGCCATCTGATCTGATCCCTGAACTACAAGGCCGCTTGCCAATTCGTGTTGAACTTGAAGCACTAAGCAGCAACGACTTTAAACGTATCCTTACCGAGCCAAAAGCGTCGTTAACCGAGCAATATACCGCGCTAATGAAGACCGAAAACGTCGATGTTTCGTTTACCGAAGACGGCATCCAGCAAATTGCCGATGCGGCATGGAAGGTTAATGAAACCACAGAAAACATTGGTGCTCGCCGACTGCATACAGTAATGGAACGCTTAATGGATGAGATTTCATTCGATGCGACAGAAAAATCTGGCGCAAGCTTAGTCATTGACTCCGCTTACGTCACCTCACGCCTTGGCGAGTTTGTTGATGATGAAGATCTGAGCCGATTCATTCTTTAATCTCAAATATCGACCATGCGCACGGTATCTAAATTTATGTAGATCCTTGCAAGTGCAATAAATAATGGAGTGAGGTTAACGGCATACTGTTAACCTCACTTTTTATTTGTCGCTGAGAATTTGGTGCTCTGCCAAAATTGCGTATACTCCTTTGTACGCGTATCAGAAATAAGCAATTATGAATAAATCAGTCCAAATCTGGCTCGATGCAGCCCGACCAAAAACACTGCCCCTCGCTTTGGTTTCCATCGTCACTGGCAGTACCCTCGCCTTTTCAACGGGTAGCATGTCTTGGAGTATCGCCTTACTGGCGCTCGTCACCGCCACCTTGTTGCAAATACTGTCGAACTTAGCCAACGACTATGGCGATGCTGTTAAAGGGACAGACAACGAAAATCGCTTAGGACCGGTGCGTGCGATTCAATCTGGTGAAGTGACACAGCAAGAGATGAAAAAAGCCATCATCTTTAATATTGTGCTCACGGTATTCGCCGGTCTTGGGCTCATCTTTCACGCCTTAGATTCACTGCAAAACATTCTCGCCTTTATCGCCCTTGGCGTACTGGCCATCATTGCTGCCATTGCTTATACCGTTGGCAATAAGCCCTATGGCTATGTCGGCCTTGGGGACATCTCTGTTTTTATCTTTTTTGGCTTACTAGGCGTTTCTGGTACCTATTTTCTACACACAGGTCACATCGACTCGTTGTTAGCACTGCCAGCCATTGGCTGTGGGTTGCTCGCGGTCGCAGTGTTAAACGTCAATAATATGCGCGATATTGACAATGATAACGCATGTGGAAAGCGCACCGTGGCCGTTCGCTTGGGCGCACAACGAGCTAAGCGCTACCATACCTTGCTACTCAGCAGCGCCATCATTGCCTTTGCTCTGTATTTAATCGCCCAATCCCTGACACATTCTGCCCCGCTTTGGGTGATTCTGCCCTTTGCGCTGAGCGCTATCGTTGTTGGGCGCCATGCCAGTGCCGTATGGCGTGCCACTGAGCCTGCTCAGATCGCCCCCATGATGCCAGTCGTGGTAAAATGTTCACTTGTCACTAATATCTTGTTTTCTGGAATTGTTATAGCTCAAACTCTGATGACTTAATTGCGCCTTGTCATTGCATTGACTTAGTCACCCGATATACTCGAAACATACCCTTTGCTAACTGAACAGAAGAATCGCCATGGAATACAGTACTTCAGCACTATGTGATATCTACCTAGACCAAGTCGACGTGGTCGAACCTATGTTCAGCAATTTTGGCGGTCGTGCCTCCTTTGCTGGTCAAGTAACATCGGTAAAATGTTTTGAGGATAATGGCGTGATCCGCGACATCCTAGAGCAAGATGGCGTAGGTCGAATCCTATTAATCGATGGCGGTGGTTCACTGCGTAAAGCACTCATTGATGCAGAAATTGCAGCGCTGGCGGAAGATAACGAGTGGGAAGGCATCATTGTCTATGGCTGCGTCCGTGAAGTCGATGAACTTGAAGAGATGAACCTTGGCATACAAGCCCTAGCGTCTATCCCTGTTGGTGCGGCGCAGAGCGAAATTGGCGAGATTGACGTACCAGTTAACTTTGGTGGGGTAACCTTCCTACCGGAAGATTATGTGTACGCAGATAACACGGGGATCATCCTGTCTCAAGAGCCGCTTGATGTGAACTTAGAGATAGAAGAAAAAGACGCGGAAGAGTAAGCCGTAAAGCTAAGTACAAGCTCCCTGCCTACGCAGAAATGATAAAAATTGAATCAAAAAAAACGAGAGCACATCGCTCTCGTTTTTTATATCAGTCGAAACTAGCGGCTAATCTCTGTAGCAATAGCTAGTCGTCTCTTTAGCAATAACTAGTCGTTACCAAACAAATCTCGGGTGTATACCTTCTCAGCCACATCCTCAAGCTCTGGCAACATACGGTTAGAGATGATGACATCTGCCTCTTGCTTAAACGCAGCCACATCACGAATCACACGTGAATGGAAGAAATGTTCTTCTTCTAACACCGGCTCGTAAACAATCACTTCAATGCCTTTGGCTTTTAAACGCTTCATGATGCCTTGAATACTCGACGCACGGAAATTATCCGAGCCCGATTTCATGATCAAACGATACACGCCCACCACTTTTGGATTGCGCTTCATAATCGATTCAGCAACAAAGTCCTTGCGGGTACGGTTAGCGTCTACGATGGCGCCGATAATATTGTTTGGCACTTCTTGGTAGTTCGCTAGCAGCTGCTTGGTGTCTTTTGGCAGACAATAACCGCCATAACCAAACGAAGGATTACAGTAATGCCCGCCAATACGAGGGTCTAACGCCACCCCTTCAATGATTTGACGAGTATCTAAACCTGCCGCTTCTGCGTAAGAATCCAACTCATTAAAGTAAGCTACACGCATCGCAAGATAGGTGTTAGAAAACAGTTTTACCGCTTCCGCTTCCGTTGAGTCAGTAAACAGTACATCGATGTTTTCTTTCTGCGCGCCTTCAACCAGGAGATCAGCAAAGATTTTTGCGCGTTCACTGCGCTCACCAATGATAATTCGAGAAGGGTTCAAGTTATCAAACAGCGCACTGCCTTCACGCAAAAACTCTGGCGAGAAAATGATATTCTCGGAACCCAACTCTTCACGCACACGCACTGTGTAACCAACAGGCACCGTAGACTTAATCACGATAACCGCGCTCGGGTTCACCGCAAGCACATCTTTAATCACCGCTTCTACGGAACCAGTATTAAAGTAGTTAGTTTGAGGATCGTAATCCGTAGGCGTCGCGACAATCACATAATCGGCATTAGAGTAAGCCAATGTTTTATCCAACGTCGCGGTAAAATTCAAATCATCACGTTTGAGAAACGCCTCAATTTCAGTATCGACGATTGGAGACTGACCGTTACATAACAGCGCCACTTTTTCTTCATTAATATCGACCGCCACTACCTCATGATTTTGAGACAGCAACATCGCATTAGATAGGCCTACGTAGCCAGTTCCTGCAACAGCAATTTTCATTTGAGTTCTCTAATTTTAACCTGATTCGAAAATTCTATAGGTTGTCACTAATACTCGCAACCCAACACTCTTTAATCGTTATCAATTCATGTGTAATATATCCACAAGATGATTTAATTAGAAGAACAGAATGCTGATTGACTTGCTTTACGTTAGCTTTGTATCGTTAACTGCCCTATTCGTGTTAAGAAAATGGGCAAGGAAAATTGGCTTAATCGATATCAGTTCGGCACGAAAGCAACATACAGGGAAAGTCCCCCTCGTCGGTGGCATTGCCGTGTATATTGCCGTATCGCAATATTTATACTTAAAACCAGGCCTCATCCCTAACAGCAATCTCTTGCTGATATTACTTGGCGCACTTGTCATACTTGGTGCCCTTGATGATAAATATGACGTCAGTTTCAAGCTGCGCTTGTTAGTGCAGGCAGTCCTTGCGCTCTGCATGGTTTACTTCTCAGACCTTCAACTTAGAACCTTAGGTGACTTACTCTCTTTTGGTGATGTGAACCTCAGTCCATTTTTAGGGGTCTTCGTTACCGTTATCGCCGTCATTGGCGCTATCAATGCCTTTAATATGGTTGATGGTATTGATGGGCTTCTTGGTGGGTTGTCCATCGTTACTTTTAGCGGTTTAGCAATACTCATGTATGCCGATGGACAAAGCAGATTTGCCGCTCTCTGCCTTGTTTTTATTGCCGCGCTCATTCCTTATGTTGCTTTAAACTTGGGTTACTTTGAGAGGAAGCGAAAAGTGTTCATGGGTGATGCGGGAAGTATGATGATAGGCTTTTCTGTTGTTTGGTTACTTCTAGCCGCAAGCCAGGGCGAACCAAATACTTTAATGCAGCCTGTAACTGCCTTATGGCTTATCGCCATTCCTTTGATGGATATGGCAGCAGTTATGATAAGGCGAACAAAGAGAGGGGATTCGCCTTTCAAGCCTGATCGTGAGCACTTACACCATTTATTTCAGCGATGTGGGTATTCGTCTACTCAAACTTTAATGTTGATATGCTTATGTGCAAGTGTCTTTGCTGGTATAGGTATTACGGGGGAGTGGTTACAAATATCAGAGTCACTCATGTTTGTGCTATTTGTCATTTGCTTTATTTTATACCTAATTGCTTTGAATAAATTAGACAAACAAAACGGCAGAACCGATGACAAATTATAATTTTCACTTCTTAGTGCCATAAGAATATAACAGTCATGCACATGACTGTTATATTAGGACAAAAAAATCAAGCATAGCCATCAACACCACAATACTCTTGAAGTCTGCACTTACCCCTGTTGCGACCGATGCACACATCCCCTTGAAGCTTGGATGTGTTCATGATTCATCTCTTTTACTCATATTCAACTAGTTATATGTACGTGCGAGCCGCCCATTCCCGTTAAACTGATATGACACCGCACTAAATGGCACAAAAACCGACTCGCCAGCTTTCATAATCAAGGTCGTTCCAGCAGAACATATCTGAATATCCCCTTCAATACAGAACACGATTTCTGCCCCTCGGACAAACAACGTTTTTACGTTAGGTTCGGCATGAAGTATATCAAAAGCAAAATCATCAATCGGTACAGGGAAGTTTACTCGATCTTCCCTATTGATGGGAGACAGTTTTAATTGCTCTGGATCAATCGGTTCAAAGCAAGTATTCGCTGTAAGCTCGGGGACATCAATGTGTTTTGCAGTTAGACCTGCACGAAGAACGTTGTCAGAGTTCGCCATGATTTCGAGCGCAGTACCTTGCATATAGGCATGAGGCGTTTCAGCGTGCAAGAACATCGCCTCTCCTGGCTCTAGTTCCACGATATTGAGGGTCAGTGGCGCTAAAATACCAATATCATCCGGATAATGTTCTGCGAAACTATGGCTATAGATAAGAGCTTCTTGAGCCATCGCCGATAAACCTGAACGACCAAAAGCAGCCTTAACTTCACTTAGCGCCGTTGCTTTTCTCTTTCCAGAAAGGGTCATCAGTGAGGTAAAGAACTTTTGTAGCCCATCAGCCGTCGGCATAGCTTTTAGCGAAGAAAGTTCAGAATAAAGCGTTGAGAGGTGAACCTCTTCAAACAGCGCAAGAATATGCTCTATCGGTCTAAAACCGTTCATCGCTTTATAGCACGTTAGCGCATACACCAATTCAGGCTTATGGTTGGGATCTTTGTAATTACGCTTCGCAGCGTCAAGTGCAATACCCTGTTCATTTTCTCGCTCAAAGCCACGCTCTGAATTGGCTTTATTCGGATGAACCTGGATTGAAAGTGGTCGATGAGCAGCAAGTACTTTAAACAAGAAGGGTAATTCACCATACCGCGCAGCAGTATAACTCCCTAATACTAAGTTCTTGTTTTGGCTAATATAGTCAGCCAACAAAATATCTGTTTGCTCAAGCCTCGAGCATCCATTAGGATGTGCCCCCATCCAAAGCTCTGCTTGCGGTTTGTTCTCGATATTTTCAAATCCGAACAATTCAGACATAGCAGTAATACTGCCCCAAGCGTAATTTTGAATACAATTGGTAAGCTTAAAAATTGCCATTAATTGTTACCAGTCACTCACGTTAATACACTGAATGTTTAGCAGTACTTGCTCAACTAACTGCTGAGCTTTCTCTCCCGTTGATGACTCCGCATAACAACGTAGCTCTGGCGCGTTACCAGAAGGACGTAAATGAATAATATCATTACTCTCTAGCGTAATACGCAGACCGTCAGTAGTATCAACGCTCACTATAGCCACACCATCAAATCCCAGAGCATCAACTAAACGCTGCTCTTGCCCAGAAGCCATGGCAATGATTTCCCGACTTTTTTCAGTAGCAAAGTTCTGAATACGGTCACTATCTGTATAGCGAGGCTTTAGCGCTTTAACCAACTCAGCTATTCCAGTGTCTTTTGCTAGTGACAAAAGCATCAGCCCAGGCAATACGGCATCACGCGTAGGCAACGCTTTTAGTACCTTACCATTGACTTCAACATCACTTCCAAGCAAAAAGCCACCATTGGCTTCAAAGCCAGCGATACTTTGGTGGCTTTTCGTCAGTTCGTTAAATGCTTCTATCACATATGGAGAACCTATTTTGGTTCTAGTGATAGTTTTAAATTGTGGTGACAAATCAATCACCGTGTTACAGCTCACTGGCAATGCGAGTGCTTCTATCTTCATCGCTTCTGCGCAAAGCAAGCCAAGAATATCTCCTCGCAGCCACTCTCCGTTTTCATCAGCGACCAGAGGTCTATCACCGTCACCATCGGTTGAAAAAATAAAATCTAAACTATGCTCTTTTGACCATGCTCTTGCTTTTTCCTTGTCAACTTCAGCAACTGCTTCGGTATCGATAGGCACAAACTCATCGGTGCGTTCCAACGATATAACCTCAGCACCTAACGCCTCGAAAAGCCCTTGATACCAATCTCGACCAGCACTAGAGTGCTCATAAATACCGATTCGTTTACCATTAAGTAAGTATTTATCAAAGAGTTCGGTATACCTTTGGACATACTGTTCTGCTGCACGATTTGAAGTTTTTAGGGCTTGTAGTATTGGCGCGTCAAATTCCATTTCGGCATTAAGAATCATTTTCTCATCAGCCTTGGTTATCTCACCATCGGGACGATAGAACTTAATACCATTACGATCAAAAGGAATATGACTGCCAGTTATCATGATGCAAGGAATAGAATCTTGCATCGCAGAGAATGCGAGTGCTGGCGTCGGGATCACCCCATAATAGACAGCTTCGAGCCCCATAGCGTTGATGGCGGCAATAGTTGCTTGAGCCATTGCAGGACTGCTTGGACGGTTATCAATAGCGACTGCGACAGTTTGAAAATCAAAACGCTCTTTAATACCTCCGAGAAATGCATGCGCAAATGCAGCACAAACTTTTGGGGTAAACTGCTCGACCAAACCACGCGCACCACTGGTACCAAACTGAATACCAGACCCGGCAATCACCTCATTCGAAACTAACATTGATTACCTCTTTAAAAACTGTGGGATCTTTGAGACATTCTTAATCAGCAGTGCCGACGGCCAAAAAAGCTGATTATTTTTTAATGCTTGAATGTCTTCTTTGGTTTTTTTAATAATGTTCACTAAACTACCATTACTAGCACCGCCGAAACGCATTTTAGTCACAACCTTAGGCAAGTAACTAGCCGTCACATTATTGCTCCATAAATAACGAAGCAGTGAATCATAATCAGCAGCAATTTTAAGTTCTAAATCGAACACGCCATACTTAAGGTATAAATCTCTTTTCATAAAAAAAGTAGGATGCGGTGGCATCCAGCCAGAACGCAGTTTTTGCTGGTCGAACTCTCCAGATATCCATTTACGGATGACTTTTGAAGTATCATCTTTTGACACATACTCTAAATCAGCATACACCGCTTCAGTGCCTTCATGTTCCAGCGTTTCAACCAACTCCTTAATCGCATCAGGGTATGCCAACAAGTCGTCAGAATGCAAGAAGCCAACAATGTCGCCTGTTGCCGCATTTATACCTTTATTCAAGGCATCATAAATACCCTTATCTTCTTCAGATACGATAGTCGCCACTCTATTACTGTTTGCTTCTATAATTGATAAAGTATTGTCAGTTGAGCCACCATCGATAATAATATATTCAATATCCGCGTAAGTTTGCTCATTCAAAGATTGAAGCGTATCCAGCACTGTATCGCTACTATTGTAAGTCGCCGTGATTATTGAAACCTTCATCAATAACCAACCCCATACTCTTCTAAACGTACGATATCGTCTTCTTCTAAATAACTTCCAGAACGCACTTCGATAAGATGAAGATCAACTTTTCCTGGATTTTCTATGCGGTGCGCGGCTCCAAGAGGTATATAGGTCGATTCATTCTCACTCAACAAGTAGCTTTTATCGCCGTTACTGACTTTTGCAGTCCCCTGTACGACTACCCAATGTTCAGCCCGATGATGGTGCAGTTGAAGTGCGGTTCTTTCTCCTGGCTTAACGCGCAAGTGTTTTACATGATATCGGTTACCCTGGGCAATTTCGTCATGTGACCCCCACGGTCTGTACACCTCTCGATGTTGAAGCGCTTCACTTCTACCATTTTTTTTCAAGGCATTGACGATGCTCTTTACGTCTTGAACCTTGTCTTTATCAGCGACCAAAATAGCATCTTTGGTTTCCACAACAACAAGGTTACTAACGCCAACAGTAGATACGAGCTTATTTTGAGCGTATATGTAACTATCCCGTGTCTGCTCTGTCAGCACATCACCTTTTGTGACATTGCCATCTGAGTTCTTAGCGGAAACTTCCCATAAAGCGCTAAACGAGCCAACATCGCTCCATCCTGCATCCATAGGAACCACAAGAGCACTATTGGTTTTTTCCATCACAGCATAATCCACCGATTCATCTGGGCAAGCTGAAAAAGCTTCTTCATCAAGTCGAGTAAAGTCCAGATCATGTCGCGCTCCATTTATCGCTGCTTCACAAGCATGATAAATATCGGGACGAAAGGCTTTTAATTCCTGTAAGTAACGAGAGGCTCTAAATAGGAACATGCCACTATTCCAATAATACTCCCCACTATCTAAATAGGATTGCGCCGTTTCTAGATCGGGCTTTTCCACAAACTGATCCACTTTAAAAGCCTTGCCACATCGCTGACCTTGCTTAATGTAACCATAGCCTGTTTCTGGTTTACTGGGCACGATACCAAAAGTAATGAGGTTGCCCTCTTTTGCTGGGGAAATCGCCTGCTCGACAGAATCAATAAATGCTGCAGGATCTTGAATCACATGATCTGCAGCTAAAACCAATAGCAATGGGTCCCCGTCTCGCTGAACCGCCTGAAGCGCGGCAAGAGCAATAGCCGGTGCGGTATTACGACCCACAGGTTCAAGGATGATACCTTCGCACTCAACGTTTTGTTGACGAAGCTGTTCTGCCACTAAAAATCGATGCTCGTCATTGCAAATTATTATCGGGGCAGAATGTTCGACACCATCGAGACGCTTTATCGTCTCCTGAAGCATGGTCAAATCGCTTGCTAGGCTAATAAACTGCTTTGGGAAAAGGCTACGAGAAAGTGGCCAAAGACGACTTCCTGAGCCGCCAGCCATAATTACTGGAAGTATCATATTATTACCTTTCGGGTATTAAGCCATGTACACGCTCGATGCATATTACTGATATTTTCAGGATATGCTCAGTTGTATAAAATTGAGTGACGTCGCTTGCGAACTCACACTGTTCTCTGTTGGTAAAAACAGATAGGAAGAGTGCTCTCTGCTACGCTGATTACAAATCGAAAGTATCATTCTAGCGAAAGTAAGCTTTAGTATTCTCATGGACTTGATCAGAGCTTAGTAAATCAGAGACATCCCACCAACGATAGTCACAGTGCTGCTCGGTGGGTAAGTCAGAAATATCGCCATTCCAAGCGACCTTATAACCGAGAACAACATAATGTGTAGAGAACGCTTCTCCGCTGAAGTTATCGTGATATAAATGCTCATAAGGACCCAAAAATTGAGCTTGGGAGAGCGCATAGCGCTGTCCCAATTCTGCTTCAGACAAACGACCAAACGCTATTTCAAAGCGCTCATCCTTGAGAATCCGACCACCAGGGACAAACCAATACCCTTTTGCTGGTCTATTATTGCGGTAGCCAAGTAATACTTGCCCAGAATCATTGGTTACCACCATATCCATTGAAATCAGAGGTGTAGAAGCAACGACTGATTTAAAAATATCAAACTCTAACATCACTACTTTCTGAAATCATTTTGATTGTCTAAAAACCACTGATAGGTTTTCTGGAGACCTTCTTCAAGTTCAACGTCATAAGTCCAGCCTAAACTTGCGAGCCTAGATACATTCATCAACTTACGCGGTGCACCGTCTGGCTTAGAAGTATCAAATGTAATGGTTCCTTTATAACCAATCACATTTGCAACGGTTTCCACCAACTCTCGAATCGTGCAATCGACTCCAGTACCAACATTAATATGACTTAACATTGGTTCTGTATTTTCTGAGTAAGTTTTGTCGTCCAAATTCATGACAAAGATAGACGCTGCCGCCATATCATCCACATGCAAGAATTCGCGCATAGGTGTGCCACTTCCCCAAGCGATAACCTCGGCGTCATCGTTCAATTTTGCTTCATGAAAACGGCGTAACAACGCTGGAATAACATGCGAATTCTTAGGGTGGAAATTATCATTTTCACCGTAAAGGTTAGTTGGCATAACACTGCGATAGTTTCGACCATATTGACGGTTGTAACTCTCACACATTTTAATACCAGCGATTTTTGCGACAGCATAAGGCTCATTGGTCGGCTCTAGAGTACCAGTCAACAACGCGCTTTCGCTCATAGGTTGCGCTGCTAATTTAGGGTAAATACAAGAAGAACCCAAAAACAGTAAATCTTGAATGCCACCTAAATGAGCACCATGAATAATGTTATTTTGAATGGTAAGATTTTCAAAAATGAACTCAGCAGGGTAAGTATTATTACCGACAATACCGCCCACTTTAGCTGCGGCCAAGTAGACTTGGTCAATATCATTTTTTTGGAAAAACTCATAGACCTCTTGCTGATTCAGCAAGTCTAACTCGTCACGAGTACGAGTAATAAGCTGATACCCACCCAGTGCTTCAAGTTGCCTTAATATCGCACTACCAACCATTCCGCGATGGCCCGCCACAAAGACACGCTTTTTCATTACTTCCGTCATAATGCTTAACTTTCCAGGGAAATAGACACATCAAAACCATGCTGCTTCAAGATTACGTGCTGCTTTGCTTTTACCACATCGGCTTGAACCATCTCAGAGCACATCTCTTCTACAGTAATCTCTGGCACCCAACCTAGTTTTTCTTTTGCTTTTGTTGGATCGCCAAGTAGTGTTTCAACTTCTGCAGGACGGAAGAACTTAGGATTAACCTTAACAATAACATCGCCAACGGTCACAGCCGGTGCTTTGTCTGCATCAACTTTTATAACAGTCGCGATTTCATCAACACCTTCACCGGTGAATTCTAGCTCAATACCGGCTTCCTTCGCTGACATACGCACAAACTCTCGTACCGAAATTTGCTTGCCCGTTGCAATAACAAAATCGTCCGCGATATCTTGTTGAAGCATCATCCATTGCATACGAACATAATCTCTAGCATGCCCCCAGTCACGCAACGCATCCATATTGCCGAGTTCTAATGATCTTTCTAGACCTTGCGATATATTTGCCAAAGTTCGGGTGATCTTACGGGTAACAAACGTTTCACCCCGGCGAGGTGACTCATGGTTAAATAAAATACCATTACACGCATACATGCCATACGACTCACGGTAGTTTACCGTGATCCAGTAGGCGTACATTTTTGCTACCGCATAAGGAGAGCGAGGGTGAAAAGGTGTGGTTTCACGCTGAGGGATCTCTTTTACCTCTCCGTAAAGCTCAGACGTTGATGCCTGATAAAAACGAGTTTTCTTTTCTAAACCATTAATACGAATCGCTTCTAATAACCGCATGGTCCCCATACCATCAACATCTGCAACGTATTCAGGTGATTCAAAAGAAACTGCGACATGCGACATCGCACCAAGATTATAAATTTCATCTGGTTGAATTTCTTTCACTAGACGAATAAGGTTTGAAGAATCGGTTAAATCTCCATAGTGCAAATGTACGTTATCCGATTGTGCGATCACTGAGTCAATACGCTCAGTATTAAAAGAAGAAGCGCGACGAATAATCCCATGAACTTCATAGCCTTTTTCAACCAATAGTTCAGCTAAATACGAGCCATCTTGGCCAGTAATTCCCGTAATTAATGCTATTTTTTGCATTCTTCGTACCCTATGATTCTTTATATATTTTAAGCCACTTTTCACAAACAATTTGTTCAGAGAAATTACGTTGTATGTGTTCTCGACCCAATCTGCCCATATGTTGACGCTGCTCGTGACTCAAGCCCATAAACTTTACAATTGATCCTGCCATCATATCCGTATCAAATGCTTTTGCCAAATAGCCGTTCAGACCATGTTGAACGATGTCTGCAACCCCAGAATTATCGAACGCAACAACTGCGGTTTCACATGCGAGACTTTCTGCGGCAACTTGACCAAAAGCTTCTTTCCGAGAAGGCACAATAGTCAGGTCTGCACTACTATAAACGGCGGCCATAGTACTCCGTTCTGAAACATGACCAAGCTCAAACGCCTCATAGCCATTTAACATATAGGCGCCGGCGGTTTGCCCCCCAAAAGTGACAAGTAAGATATCACTAAAATCTACAGAGTCTTTCAATAAGTTGAGTGTAGCAACCAGTAAATCACTACCTTTGATGACACTCCCTCCTCCTATGGCTCCAAACAACAAAACGAATCTGTTTTCGGGAATACCAAGGTACCTTCTACACTCACTTTTTTCCGTTTTGTGAAAAACGTCTAAGTTAATGGTATTAGGAACTAAGTGAACATTCGACTTAGAAAGTAGAAAACTGTCTTTCGCCATTTCAACTAAATAGCGAGAAGGGGCCGTTATGACCACGCCAGGAGAAGACAAATACGGTATGAGTTTTTTCTTTAAAGAAAAGATAAGCCGATCAATATCAGCTAGTCTAGTTGTAACTTGCTTTGGTTCATAGCCTTGCTTATAACGATTACTGCCAATCAAGTCGTAATGTTCAGAACCGCAAAAAAGCCACTCATCGTGTAAAGTGAAAACCACTTTTGTGTCGCATCTATTTCGTAGGATAAACAAAAGCTGACTAAGTGAAATAGTTTCATTGTTAATCCAATGAAAATGGATAATATCACTTCCTTCCCTTAATTTATCGACTACATGAGAGCTTCCAAAAATGTTAAGAGAATGCTTAATATTATTCTTAGATCTCTGTAACTTACTGAACAAAAGTGCAAGAATTCTCTTTATAAAATGTAGCTTAGATTCAAAAAAACTAGGACCTTCCGAGAGAGAATCGCCCCTGTTTTTTTCGGCAACAACAAACCGTATATTAACATCCTGTCTTTTTCTTAAACTACTTACTAACTGGCTAACAGCTATTGCCGCCCCACCTCTAGAATCTGAAAAATTTACAATAGTGATCCTTGTCATATTAACTCTACATACTGCCTAACTTGACAGTCATCTTTTTGTTTAATCGAATACTCCGTTGCACCCTCAACAAGTTTCATGAACAAACTTTGATCGATGGAGGTAATCAAGGATTCTAACTCAGAGTCATTTACAGGTGAAAATACTAAACCATTTCGCCCATTATCAATTAAATCAACAGAACCACATCGATCAGAGACAATCACAGGGGTATTATAATTTAAAGACTCTTCAACAACTAACCCCCAAGGCTCTTGTAAGCTTGGCAACAATAGAAAGTCATGACTAGCGAAATAAGCACCTAATGCGTTATTATCTACCGCACCTTTAAATTCTATATTTTTCTCAGCAACAGCTCTCAACATATTATCGTCTTCGCCGACTCCAATAATTGTAAGGTGAAAGCTTGGCAAATCATTAAATAAATCAACTAAAGCTGATACGTTTTTAACCGGGGTAAGCCTTCCTATATACAAGAACCTCCGGCCATAATTATCTTTTAACAAATTAGTTCTCAAAGATGCTGATATATCATTAACAATACCCACACCTAAGGTTTTTTTGACAACCCCTGAATAATTAAGACTACTCAACAGATCTATATGAAGTTGACCTGATGCAAATACTGATGATATTCGAGATAGAAAAAACCTTTTAATAGAACCTCTATAACCATTAATGGAAGAGTCTAAAATAGTGGACTCAAGAGATAGGCAGTTATTATGCTTTCTAGAGGACATAGTAGACAGCCAAAATTCAGGTAAGTCCCAACCACCAACAATAATTTTGTTAAATTCTATTGACGCCATCAAACGTAATAGCTTCCAACATGTCTTAAATACATTTCTATTCTGAAAGCTACCATTATGAAGCAGAGAGTAAGAAAATCTTGATTGACGTAGGATGTTAAAGTCATCAGATCTTTTTTCATTAGTATCAGCCCCAATAAATATCACATGGATATTGAGGTAATTTGATAATCTATTGTAAAGATTAACTTTATAAAATACAGGCAGATGAGTGACAATAAGATAATCAAACATACTAAAAAAACCACCTTAAAGAGCACACTCCTAAAATATTTATAGAAGCCACTCTAGAAAACTCAATCACGGGTGAAGAAAATCCATCAGAATAATAGGTTATATTCAGACATATAAACAGACAACCAAAATGGTGAGAAAACAAGTAAACCATCACTGCAAAATCCGAAAACCATTACTATGTCATTCTGTATATTTTTAACATCTGTAATAACATTTTTATATTATACTTTAACAGTGTCCAATAGTTGACTAATGAAAGAACCCAACTAGGTGCCAATTTATGTTTTCTTTTAATCGCATCATATTCTTTGTAAATATCTAATTCACGATTATTTCCTAATCCGTCAGCTCGCCACTGGGCCAAAATGACATTTTGTAGCTTAACGCGCGGAAAATCATGATATGCACGTAACAAATGTTCATAGTCCATGCAAAATTTATTATTCACATCAAATAACCCATAATCTTCGAAGAATTTTTTATGAGTCAGTAGTCCTTGATGAGGTAGTGACATCCGGAACAGTAGTGAAGTTTTAGAAAAGTGATTCATTTGATTCGAAATAAACAATACCGCTCCATCTTCACTGACCCTTGCTATACGGCAGCCCACCAGTAGATCGAGTTTTGGATCCACCTCCATCATGGCCTTATCTAAAGAGTCTTTTTCCCAGAAACCATCACCATCGCCTTGAAAGTTAATGTATGTCCCCCTGGCCGCTTTAACCCCCTTATTAAAAGCATCACTTATTCCTTTATCAGGCTCGCTAATATAGTAACTAATTCTACGTCGATATTTTGATATAATATCGATTGTACCATCAGAGCTTCCACCATCGATAACAATAACTTCTAAATTTTGATAGGTTTGGTTAAAAATCGATACTAGCGTACTTTCTAGATTCACCTGACCATTGTATACCGCAATAATTACTGATACTAATGGGCAGGTTGATTCCGATGGTTTTATACTCATAGAACAATTATGACTCTGATTAAGATTTATTTTCACTTGATTTTTCCAACACGTAGAGATAAAAGCTTTTTGTATCGCTTAGCAACAACCAAAGCACCACATGATAATTATCAGCTAGAAGTCCTGACAAATATCCCTAACCTGACAGCATAAAATCAAATCCCATTTTTTTTCATTGCTTCTACAATTAGGGAGAACCATATAAAACTAGCTATAAATCCAAGAACTGATACCTTTAAAGTTTATACCACCCATTTTAACAATTTCATGAGCACTTCATTTATAAAACGCAAATGCATTAAGCGCTTTATAATAGACCCTATGCCTTTACTATTAATCAATGTAAATAAACTTAAGTTTCCACCAGAAGATGAATCTGTAAATATACTTTTCATTGCTTCCTTATGTTTTTCAGGTGCCGCAGACGACAAACCTGTTCCAATTTGTCTATATTTAACACCATTAGAGCCACTAAAATAAAAATCACAGACTTTAGCTAACTTTAACTTATGCTCCCAGTCTTCATATAGGCTTCTTTTTTCATTGAAAGTACCGACTTTATCAATAATTTCCCTGCTAATTAATAAATCCCGTCCAAATGGTATCGAACGATACAGCATTTTTTCAAATATATCACCTTCATGTAAGGTCGCCCAGTGTATAACTTTATAGAGGTATTTAAGGTCCTCATCAACAATATATGTATTAGAGAAAGCGATTACATCTCTCCCTTTTCCTGAGTTACCAGTAACAACTGCCACTTCCTTTTCTATCTTATCAAGATAGTAAATATCATCTGAATCTAATGTGGAAATATATTCCCCTTTACTAACTTTAATACCAAGATTCCTAGAGAAAGAAACCCCCATATTCTTATCGTTCACAACATATTTGAAATTTTCATATCTATTGGAAAAACCCTCAAGAATTCTAATCGAATCATCAGTAGAGAAGTCATCAACAACAATTATCTCTATATTTTTATATGTTTGATTAATCACACTTGAAATCGAATCGCTTAAAAACCTCTCATTATTGTAATTGGGGATAACAACAGAAACCAAAGGACTACATTTACTTATCATTGACACTATCCATAATCATCACTTCTTAATCTTAAATATTTCTTTCGATGAGTTAACGAAAAACACCATATAAGAAAACAATACAAAGATAACAGCGAACAATAAAAAAACCTCATTCCCTGTAACTAACCAACCTATCATAGGTACATAAGATGAGAATCTAAAATCTGCTCTAAAAAGAAATTCCATAAATGAAACTCTTTTATTAAAATCATTAGCTTTGCTCTTTCTTACGTGTTCTTTCAACACTTTACCTGCTAATATCTTAGTTAGAAGCAATGAGTCCAGATATAAAAACAACACTGAATACAATACAAAGTAAACCATACTATTTAGACTTGAATCTGTATTGACAAGCGTTAAGAACACATAAAAAAACAGAATAACAAATACCAACCTATCTGAAAGCAAATCTAATATAGCTCCTACAGGAGACGCCATATTTAATTTTCTTGCCACGTAACCATCAGCTATATCTGCACCTGCAAAAACATATAGCCCAACTCCTGTATAAACATTACTGCCAGTTAAACAACTTACAACCAAACCAATTAAAAATGCAGTTAAACCAAAACATGTAATAACATTTGGAGTGATGCTTTTGTAATTCTTAGCTAGCGTATACAAAATAGAATACACAGGGAAGAATATAATAGCTATCAATAAGTCAACTTTTAGTTTTTTTAGGTCATCCTGAACCATATCAGAATTAAACATTAACCAATCCTCTTATAATAATATTTACATTATTATATTACTTGCTTATAGACATTGCTTTTACAATGTCTATAACATCGTGCAATGCTCCTTCGATGTCATCTAACATTTTGGAGTCCAACATCGCCAACTTGTGTTTTATTTCTGTCGTAGAAATATCTTCTGTCCTCGGTAAATAAACCACCTTACAATAATCACTAAGAAAATCGAACTTCCCTTCCCAATCGTTTCCCATAGCGAAAACATCTGCTTGGTATCGATTTATATCTTCAAGTTTCTGCTCCCAGTTATGCTCAGGGAATACATCGTCAACGTATTTACAAGCGGCCACTATTTCCGCTCTTTCTTCATAAGAAAAGAAAGATTTTTTTCCTTTTATTTTATTAAACTCATCAGAGGAAAGGCCTACCACTAGTCTACCCCCTAGTTCACTTAACCGTTTCAATAAGCGAACATGGCCCACATGGAATAAGTCGAACGTCCCATATGTAATCACTGTTATCATTTTTATTAACCTATAATTTAGAAATATATCAGAACCATTGCATGAACATCTCCGTCACGTAAGGCTTACGAGAACATTACTCCAGTAGTTCTCATCCATAGCGCTGCTCATCCGTTTACGTTTAAGTCTACCTGTAACTATGCTTCCCATCTTTGATAAGCTCAAAGACATTTTATCCGTCTCACGGCCCCAGGTAAGATCGCAAACGCTGTTGAACTAACCGGTAGACGAATTGACGATCATTTATATATGTGTTCATATCTCGTAAAATTCATGCATACTCTTGCTACATAGGGCTGAAAGCTAATCAAAAATATCATCTCTGACCGATAGGAAAATCGCATCAACATAATAAATCATTGATATTATTAAGTACTAAATATTCTTACGAACTTAACTAATCTGAAAGTTCAAATTTTCAGCTAGTAGAACTTTTTAATATGCCATCTCCCCTTCCGACATGGGTATGCTCGCGGATTCCCCCTGGCTCTGGGCTCTGGGCTCTGGGCTCTGGGCTCTGGGCTCTGGGCTCTGGGCTCTGGGCTCTACATCCAGTGGACTAATTACTATAAATACAAATCAAGTGCGACTTAAATCAGAAACAATATTAATAATTGCATTTTCTTGACTTGACTCACTAAATTCGTTCATCATTTTACTTCTACCATTAATTCCAAATAAAATAGCTTTATCTTCGTTACTAAGTAGTTCTTTAATCTTAATGACAAAGTCATCGCTATCATTAGGTTCACATAAGTAACCTGTCTCGTTATGAATTATAGACTCCGGAATCCCTCCTGCATTTGAAGCAACACAAGGTAAAGAGAACGACATTGCTTCGACGATAGCAATACCATGACTTTCAACATAACTTGGATGAAATAAAATTGAAGCTTGCTGATAGATTTCGCTCATATTATGTCTCAGACCACATAATTCGATGTGCTCTGAAAGACCATCTTTAATAACCTGCTCATTTAAAGTAGTCAATAAAGGCCCTTCTCCCACCCAAATAAATCTTACATTTTCTGTTGTTTTTACAATTTCCTTCGCAACTTTGTACCACGTGAATGGGTTCTTGTAATCATTAAGGTGACCGACACTAAGAACTACCTTGCATAATTTAGTATCGGCTATCGAAGGACTTATCGGCGCAGAGTTATAAATGACATCTATAAATTTGGGGTCAATCAGCATGTTCGCATTAATTTTACTCTTTGCGTATTGGGAGACTGTTATAAACCGCTTTTTTTTACTGACAAATAACTTTACTAGTTTATCCATAAAACTTACTTTAATCGTAGCTGGATTGGGGCAAGTATGAAGGAAGTAAATTAAGGGTGAAGAAAAGAAGAATAGCCCACTAAAAAGACGAGGAGTTCCTATCGTTGCAAGAATAACTTTAGGCTTGCATATACACCGTAATAGAAAATATGCATATACATCATATAATACTGAAAAATAGGTTTTCTTAAATATATCACTTCTTGTTGGAAGCTTTAACAACTGAATATTTCTATCTTCACAATAATCAAGAAGACGACTATCCAGTTGCTGCTTTTGGATCACCAATAGTGTTTGAAAATCATTTTGGTAATAGTAATCAAGGAGCTTAAGGAGAAAACTACGCGTTCCACCCATACCGCCAACACTATCTACAAAAACAACAAATTTATTCGTATCATTCTTAAGCATCTTAAACCTTAATATAAATAATATTGCAACTGTATTTATCTCTAAGTACTGCTACAGTGATAAGTCATTAATTATTAATTAACTTAAGAAACCTGGATATAAATAAAGAAGGTGAGCAATAAAATGCACGGATGGCAAAGTTTATGGAATAAAGTATATTACTAGAGTAGATATCTCTTGCTAGTCGACAGAAGTATAATGACTTAGCTTTATTGCTTATTGCTAATCCATAAATATCTGAATATTCTTTTACCATATTTTCATTAGCCAATAACTCGTAGTGATAGAATTCATTTTCTGAAATAAACTCGCCTACATATTCAGATAATTGCTTCAAACCTACTCGCTCACTACCATTAAAAGAATCCGTGCCATACTTTATCCTCATGTGGTGTGCCAGCTGAGCAACTCTAGTCGTAATAGCCTGAGACTGATAGAATTTTCTAGTGATGCCACTTTCTGTCTGTCTGTAACGAAGCAATACTTGTTTCAAGTTTGATATTTTATAACCCGAATCATAGATCCTAAGCCATAAATCATAATCCTCTGCATGAATAAAAGCTTCTCGATAGCCACCAAGAGAAACTATAATATCTTTTCTCATAATAACTGCAGGGTGAGCAACTGGTGAGCTAAACATTATTTCTTTGCTAAGCGCATCTCCATTTGGGTAAGTTATAATTTCTCGCTCATCACCTGACTCGCTAATAACTTGTATGAAACTCCCTAGCACAGCAATATCTTGATTGCTACACATGTTATCATATTGAACTTGCAGCCTATTCGGTAATGCAATGTCATCTGCATCCATTCGAGCAATTAAATTACTCTTCGCAATCTCTATACCTTCATTTAATGAGGCTACTAGTCCTAAATTTTTTCGGGATCTCACAATAACTCTTGGGTCGCATAGATAGCCATTTACAATCTCTAATGAGCGGTCATTGGAACCATCGTCAACAACAATTAATTCAAATCGAGTAAATGTTTGATTCAATATACTCTGAATTGCTTCGCTTATATAATCCTCACAGTTATAAACAGGGAGAACCACTGAAACTAAAGGTATTTTATTTTTCATACAAACTAATCACTTAATTTAGGCCAGCAGACAATAAACAATTAGAGCCTATTTTTCAATTGTAAAAAAAACATTTTTGGGCTAAAACAAAAAGATCTTATAAAATCCAGAAAGAACTTCGTATAATATCCGGAATTGAAATACACAGTTGATCTTTTTAATAAAAATAAAGATTTTGATTCAGGTCGAAGTGATTTACAACACCTATTAAAACGAGAATTTACATCCTCCATATGTTCAAAGCTTATGTTATATGTTTTAAACCATATCAACTCATATCGTGCAAATTCCACAATACCAATATACTTACCCAAACCTATTTTTAAAGAATCTATGCTCGTCGTCGTGGTGCTATCGAATGAATCCTTTCCCTCAGTAATCCGCATATCATGGGCCATTTTTACTAGTCTAGTAACTACTGCTTGCTTGCTACTTTGAGAAAAAGAGATACCCGACTGCGTCTGTCTATAATCCATAAGAACTTGAGGACAATTGTCAATTTTGTAGCCAGCATCATGTAATCGAAACCAAAGATCATAGTCTTCTGCACAATCGAAGGCTTCTCTATAGCCTCCAATACTTCTAATATCTTCAAGTTTCATCATAACTGCCGGGTGGGCAACAGGGCTACCTTTTCTAATAAAAGAATCTATTCCCTCTGTTCTAGGATAATCAACACATCTGATTCTCTCATCATCTTCATCGATTAGCTGAATTGCCGAACCCAAAACAGACAATGAATAATCACTAGAAAACTTCATATACTGAACTTCAAAACGTTCGGCATGACATATATCATCGGCGTCCATTCGAGCAACAAGCTTTCCTTTAGCAAGCTCTAAACCTTTATTTAGAGTTTTGACTAAACCTATATTATCATGAGCTACGGGCTTTAATCGAGAATCACCACAATAACTATCAATAATATCTTGAGTTTTATCGGTGGATCCATCATTTAAAACGATCAATTCAAAGTCACAAAACGACTGACTTAATACACTCTCGATAGCTTGAGATAAATATTTTTCACCATTATATACCGGAAGAATTACACTAATTTTTGGCAAAATACATTTCCCTAATGACGTGGAGTTTATTCGCAACTCTTCTAGCAAGACATTTCATCAAGACAATATACAATGTAAATGAACTATTGAAAAATCGATTCTTTCCAAGCATAAGCATTTTAATATGCCTGATGGGAGTCATTTTTTGGTAGTGTACCCCTCGTAAAGTGCTCTCTAGTGCTGCATTAACCGCGTTAAATCGAAGGTTTTTTAGCATATCTTTACGTGTAAAATAACCAGAGTGTTTAGAATACAGGGGCCAATTAGCTAAAAACTTAGTATAATGAGATGTATACTGAGCTTGCATGCTATCCGAATGTGTCCTAATAATAACTAATACCTCATCTACAAAGTCGACGTGGTACTTTTCAGCAATTCTAATCCACATATCCAGGTCTTCAGCGTATCGGAGACTAATATCAAACTCACCTACATCTTCAAATACAGAGCGTTTAATTAACACACCCGAACCACTACCCGAAATTAAATTCCCTTTCTCAATTAAGTGTTCTAGCGCATCCCCCTTGATACAAGGGTCAATAATGATTCCGGTAGTAGGTTGACTATTTTGATCACAGAGCTCATAGGCACTATAGACCAAACCTAATTCAAGATTATCATCATCAAATAAATCTAACTGTTTAGCTAACTTCGTCGGGTGCCACAAGTCATCAGAATCTAAAAAGGCAATATATTTGCTAGTTGCTACTCGAATGCCACTATTTCTAGCATCTGATAAACCAGCATTTTGTTTACTAATGCACCTAATATTATCGTATTCATTTTCATACTGTTTTACTAGAGCGAGTGTTGTATCGCTGGATCCATCATTTACAACAATTATCTCTTTGGGCTTTACTGTTTGAGAGAGAACACTTCTTAAGCAATCTTCAATGTACTTTTCTACGTTGTAAGCAGGGATGATCACTGAAACATCGACTATTCCTTTCATATTACCAACCATGAATCTGCGTAGACATCACTGGTATCTATATCCGACTTCAAAAACCAATTTTTAGGAGCAATTGTTAACCCTGCTTGATTACCCAACCAAGCTCCCCACCACGAGAATGAACTATTAGCTATGATGTGATGCTTACACATAGACATTAGCTGCATGTCTCGATAAGAAAGGGAGTCGTTGTTACCGACTACGATTGTCATATTGTCGAGTTTAAATGTATCTTGAACCCATTTAGGATCATCACTAAAAATAAAGTAGTGAGTATCGTCAAGCTGAGAATCGAGTTTACTAATAGACCGCTGATAGTACCCCATACTACAACATCCATGATGTGCGTTAGTACTAGCATCAGACACATAATCGCCGCGACGAACATGTAAGCTGACTGAATTTAATGTACTAGAAATCCTGTCAGCATAATAAACGTTGTGTTCTTCCGTAATCTTTGGAAAAGTAAATTCATCTAATATACTTTTCCTATTATGTGAAAAGTACTTATCTGACTGCCAATATCCTACAAGCTTTGATCCGAGAGCGATATTGTTAATATCCGGCCAATAATGAAAATGTGGCTCATTGATAACCTTCAAAGAATGTTTAGAGCAACACTGCCTAATTTTAAAAATACAGTGCTCAACAAACCCCCTCTTAGCTTGGTGTTTGACCTCTTCAAATTTAGCTCCGAACACATTCAGTTCAAAAGAACGATATGTTGTCGCTTGCTGGCTATCAAACCAAGACAAGTCTAACTCAACGTCACAACCTTTATCAATCGATAAAGAGTACGCAGCCGCGTACTGGAACATCTGATTTCCTAAGCCACCCTGTAAACTTGAAATAATCATTTTCTTACAACCACATTGTATCCAAAACATGCTAGCGCATGACTATCCATATCTCTATTCGCTACTTTAGATAAACGAGACAATAAAATTCTTTGCGCCCACCTTTCAACATTACTCAAAGGCGGTAGGTTATATTCATCTAAGATACTTGGAACTCTACCAAGTTCTTGAAAAACTGAAGCATGGTAATTACCATGTGGCGATATCTTCACTTCAGAGACTCCCAACTTTTTGAAATGCTCTTCATACCAATATTTATTAAAACCAGAGCAATAATGATAGGGTGCGAAATGTGTTAACGAATTAAAAGGTGCTGTAATAATTAATATACCGCCTGGTTTTAGAATTCGAACCAACTCTGTAATTGCAGCTACAGGATTTGGTAGGTGTTCCAAAACCTCGATACATATCGCGGCATCAAACGAATCATTTTCAATAGGCATACTTATAATATCACACACTATATCAATTTTAGACTGATCCCACGTCCCCATATGCAGGCCATTACCATCGCCAACACCATCATATTGGGCAAAATCTTGTGATACATATTCTAAGTGATCACAGTATTTTTTTTTGTCTAGTTCACCAGCACCAGCATCTAGTATACGAATACCATCAGGAAGAGATTTTAATTGGCATTCAAGCCATCGCTCTCGAGCCTCACCATTCTCAACTACTGACAGTGGAAACTTTTCAAAAATAATTTTGTTAAATTTTGCTATAAAGCGATTTTTTATTTTAGTAATGACCATTTATCTAACCAAATATCTACTGTTCTGTTTTTTAATAAAAAACACCCGCAACGTAATCATATAAACTTGGCAATTATTCTAAAATGAATAACTATACCACTCACAGTCGGTCATGGATGCATGAAAATCGATCAACTCGCAATTTAGAACATATTAATTAATAAAACCATAGAACCTATGCGCCTTGAATAAATATCCCACTTGTCCTATAGGTGCTATAAATAAGTCATCAACTCCAGCTTAACTTACTCACTGTAGCGGAGGGAAATCATGAACTCGCAAGTCATATAGAAAATACAATACAGTTAAACACATAACATATAGACTGAAATACAAATTACAATAACCGTAGGCCATTGATAATCGAAGTTTAAATTATATCATCATATTTAAATCTGGAATTAAAAACATATATTCAATAGCTGGAATTATGATGTCATTATATCCTACTTTATCCATGCTATTTCTAAACCTAGTGTTTATCTACTTTCCCATAGACTTCTCAAAACAAAGATACTATTAATGTTAGTATCGCCATAAAGGAAATACCCTTTGTTTAATAGAAAATCTCCGATATCTGTATTTTTCTTTGTAACTCCTGACTCTGAGAATTCAGCTGTTTCTACTATAATAACCTTAGGTGAGTATCGAGAGTAATCGATGGATCGAATGATTGATTCATCGTGCCCTTCAACATCAACAGATAAAAAATCAATCCCTTTTTCATTACAGTATTGGTTAAATACGGAATTAATTGTATCAACGTTCACCTTAATTACTTCTTCAACCTCATACTTTCCTTTCTCAGCATAAGAATATGCAGTTTCTTTGCAAAAGGTATTTAAGGCGCTTGCATTCATTCTGTAAAAATTCATTTCTGATTTTTCGAGACCAATGCCAATATTCAAATTGATATCGCGTGCTCTTCCCTTGCAAAAAGAATTGTATAGGCTTGGGTCTGGCTCTATATTTATACCAGTTGCACCTTTATCATAAAAATACTTTGTGTTATTAATAAACTCTGAGTTATGTGCACCAATATCCACATAAAATGGAGTATCAATACCAAGAACTTCGAAAACAAATGCAACAATCATATCCTCTCCACACTGAGAATAACTACTTTTTGCATTAGGCTTATTAAAACCTCTCATTCTATTTATAATTTTATTAATCATTTTTGGTCCAGGTGCTTTTTAAAAATAGTTTTGGATCCCATACAGTCGAATAGGAGAACCCCGTATTGTTTATATCATGACTAGCCACTTCAAATGAGCATATGTTTTCTAATATCTCATATGTTTCAACCCATGGAATATATACATCAATATCTATAGAGTATACCCCTAGCGTTAGACCAGAGATATCGATAGAGACATGAAATTCATCATCAATTGTTTTTTTGAAATAGACACCATTCATTAAACCTGATGACAAAGCAGCAACAACCTCTCCGGCCTTATTTTTAATTAAGATCCTTAGTTCAAATCTATCCGGTATTTCATCTACATAAAACTTACCGAGAATCTCTAGAGTGTCATCAGCCTTTAAGCTATAGTTATCTAATTCATTTCCATCTAATAAATAGCTAATATCTCTTATATATTTTGAACTTTTAACAACTTGTTTATTTTTCCCAAGTTGGCAAACTTGATTAGCAAGATATCTATCAATTACATCATCAACTTTACCCTCAGCAACTATTTGACCTTGCTCTAAGAGAATTGCTTTCGTACACATCTTTTTCATTGCAGCCATATTATGACTAACAAACAACACTGTTCTTCCCTGACTCTCACTAACATCCTGCATTTTACCAATTGCTTTTTTTTGAAACTCAGCATCACCAACAGCTAATACTTCATCAACTATCAATATTTCTGGTTCTAAATGCGCAGCAATTGCAAAGCCCAGTCTAACTGTCATACCAGATGAATAGCGCTTAACTGGCGTGTCAAGATAACGCTCTATTCCAGCGAACTCAACTATCTCTTCTAACTTACAGGTTATCTCTTTACGTGACATACCCATAAGAGTTCCGTTCATATAGATATTTTCACGTCCTGTTAATTCAGGGTGAAATCCAGTACCAACCTCTAATAACGAGGCTATTCTACCTTTAGTCTTAATTGTCCCTTCTGTCGGTCCAGTAACTTTGGACAACACTTTCAAAAGCGTAGATTTTCCTGCCCCATTCTTACCAATAATACCTAATATTTCACCTTTTTTTACTTCTAGATCTATTCCATTGAGTACTTGAACATAGTCAGAAGTTCCCTTTTTTGTTCTATCATTAACTTCACCAACTTTTAAGTAAGGGTCTTCCTTTCCTACTAATTTACACCAAAGACGATTCAAATCGTGGGAGATAGTCCCTGTACCAACTTCACCTAATCTATAGCGCTTGCTTACACCTTCAATTTTAATTACGGCATCATCATTATTAGTCATATTCAAACCGTGTCCATAAAGTTTTTCTCTGTCTTGTTGAAAATTATAGTACCAACACACACTATCACTAACATAAATACAAAACTGTAAGTTAAATATAATATATCAAACGTACCTTTACCTAGAAATCCGAATTTAAATGTTTCAATAATTGAAGTTAAAGGATTTAAAACCAACCATATTTTCATTTTTTCAGGCACCGAAGATAATGGGTATATTACTGGTGTGGCATACATTAACAACTGGATACCGAAGGTAATTAAAAAGACTAAATCCCTGTATTTATTCGTCAATGATGTAATGATCATTCCTATTCCAAGTGCTATCCCTGCTATCATAATCACGAGCAGTGGGAACATGAATGCAACATAATTGATATCTATCTCCACCTCCGTAAATAAAATGTAATAACAAAGTACAGCTGCAAACAATCCAAACTGAATTGAAAACTTGATCAAATTTGACACAGCTAGACCCAAAGGAACTACTAATCGAGGAAAGTAAACTTTACCAAATACCGATTGATTATCTCTAAATACGGTTGATGACCTTTCTAAACATACTGCAAAATAATTCCAAAAAGTTATACCTGCCAAATAAAATAAAATATGCGGCAACCCATCTGTAGAGATCCCTGCTAGGTTACCAAATATAACTGTAAATGTGATGGTCGTTAAAATCGGTTGAATAAAAAACCAAAGAGGCCCCAAAATGGTCTGCTTATAAACCGATACAAAATCTCTTTTTACCAGCATAAAAAGTAGGTCTCTGTATTTCCACACCTCTTTCAGCTTTAAATCTATTAATTTCTGATCCGATGTAATGATATCTGACCATTCATCTGATTTATTTCCGCCCATTACGAAACCCTTTATATAATTATATGAATCACATTGACTGAAATTTATCCAGTTCGTCTAATTGTTCCCAAGGATAGTCACTTTGACCAACTTGACCACGAGATGCGACATCAGCATATAGGAAGGTTTCAGCACTTGGTTTATCAAGATTGAATTTCTTAGTAATCCAGTTAGGAGTTAAAGGGAAGGTATCAATGATGAATTGTGACAACACATCATCATCGACTTTTGTGAATGTACCTTGGGTATCAACTGATACTGACGTTGGTTTGGCCACACCAATTGCATAAGAAAGCTGGACAATACATTTTGTGGCTAGGCCTGCTGCTACAATATGCTTTGCCAACCAACGGCCTGCGTATAAGCCAGAGCGGTCAACTTTAGTGTAATCTTTAGAGGATTGCGCACCACCACCAATTGGAGCATAGCCACCAAATGAATCAACAATCAATTTACGACCTGTTAGCCCTGAGTCATGAAGTGAACTATGGTTCACGTAACGACCAGTTGGGTTGATATGAATAATAGTATCTTGAGGGTTGTAAAGATCAGTTGGCAAACCGGTATCATCAATTAAGCCCTGAATTAGGCTACGCACTTCTTCAATTGGCATATTTTCTACTGATGGCGCAGATACAACGATAGTATGGATTTTTTGAGGCTTACCGTTTTCAAAGTTCTCTTTATTACCATAATCAATCGTTACTTGTGTTTTAATATCAACACCAAGTTTATGATCATGGTTTAACGCATAATGATATACCTTATCACTAAGCATACGAGCATAAGAGATAGCAGAAGGCATAAAATCAGCCGTTTCTGCAATAGCATAACCAAACATGATACCTTGGTCTCCGGCACCTGTTTCGCCATCTTCTTGGTCAACACCTTGATTGATGTCTGGAGATTGCTGATTTAACAATATTTGCACATTGACATCATCGGGGTGTAAGCATTGTTCTTTCGTGAAAGCACTTTTTCCTGTGTAGCCAATTTTTACCAATGCATCCTTAACGATCTTCTCATAGTCGGCTTGTGATAAATTTGCTGTTGTTTTTACTTCACCACCAATAATGATATTTTTACCCGCAACAAACACCTCACTCGCAACTCGAGATTGCGAATCATGGATGATTAACGCGTCAACAATAGAGTCTGAAATGATGTCTGCACATTTGTCTGGATGGCCAGGAGCAACCACTTCACTCGTAAATAAATACATTTTAAATCCTATTTTAATATTTGTTATTTAAACCTAATGATTAGAAAGAGCAAAACTATAGTCATTTACTCTTCTTCAATATACGCAAGCCTTTAAACATTGGCACTTTCATGAATGTTCCGTGACCGCACCCGTGCCGCCAGTGACCTATACTCTCAAACCCTACCTTATCATTAAGCACGCTACCGCCCTTGGGTTACGCTCCCAAAGGCTAAATTCCAGCGATTAAAAACTAAGCCTTAGTGTTTAGATTAAACACTAAAAACTAAGGTTAAACTGCCCAAATTGTACCTGACTTCACTGTGGAGTGCGATACCTTATCCCTAACTCGAAAATGATGCTTAACACCAGTATTTACCAGATAAGTTTAGTTGAAGGAAGGCGCTCAGTCATTACCCATATTAACGCCTCATTCCCAGTATCTCGCACTTGCAAACACCCAAGACAAAAGAATCCTCGCCTATGATGTCCTTTTTGATCTTGCTATCGAGAACCACCCCAACTTTGGTGTCAGAGTCAAATGACTCTGACACCCTGCTTAACTAGACAATAAAAGCCAAAGGCGCTACATTAACAATTACGCAACAAATCTAACACACACAACACGAAGAATAGCCATTTCCGCATAGGCAATATAATAAAGGCGATAGCGCATCGCCTCATCACAGACCGTTATCAAGGAAGATTTATGGATTGTAGCTCTCTGACTTTATGGGTAAACCTACCCGATACCCGATTTGCCCTTGCTTGGGGACCAATAGAAGATCCTAAAGCGTCTAGCGTATGCTGGAAAAGCATCGACAATGACTCAACGCCAACCACCAGCCAGTTCGTACTTGAGCTCAAAACAAAGCAGGGCCAAATCAAACAGAAGCGATTAAGCGCCCAAGACGTCTCTCAGATCATTGAGCGCTGGCAAACCATAGAGGTGGGAATAATCGCAGGACAAGACCTCGACCTGCACTGGTAACCAAGCAATGTGTTCACTCACAACCCACCTATTGTCTTGTCTGTTTATTGTGCAGCACCTCTAACTGATAGTGTTATAAATTAGAGATTCATTCCACTTTTAGCGAGTTGAGTTAATGAATCGATTCTGACTGCCGTATTCTAATAATGTTACTAATTAATAATATTAATCACTCATAAAGGCTGCACCAAGGAAGTGAGCAGTTACAAACAATAGGAGTCTATCACCCATGGGATTTGCACTTACACTTCGTTATGCATCATTTCGTCACAAAAACAAAGGCGCAGGGCGCTTCATTGAACTCGCCGTGATTACCATGGCCATGCTCGCTATTGGCTCACTACTGATTACAGAAAATATCCAAATCATCCTCGTTTCACTTTGTGCGCTTTTCTTTTGCATTGGATCATTTTGGTTTTTCAAAAAGTCTGACGACATGCGCCGCTCCATGCCGGACTAGGTTTTAGGTTCCTGGAACCTAGGTCCTAGGATAGAACGCAAACACACCACGAGTAAAAAACGACTTACGATAAACAACGTGTTAATAAGACCAGTTCTATAAGTTGTCCACAAAAAAACCAGCGACCTTACGTCACTGGTTTTTTACTAAGTGGTACTTTTTATATTAGATCGCTGATTGCATTTACAGCATATAATAAAGCACTACAGCGCTGCTTTTTTCGCTTCCGCTACCCATGCATCAAATTGAGCTTGGTTGGCTTTAATCCAGCCATTCACGTGCGATTCAATATCTGCAGTGCTATTTTTGCCATTGCTCATCATCATATTCTGCGCACTCACATCATTGATGTTGAGTTTAATAATTTCAAAAAGCTTAGCCGCTGCTGGGTTTTGCTCAGCAAACTCTTTATTAGCGATAATGTTCATCGCGTTCATTTCAAAGCCGTAGTTTTTGCCATTTGGTAATGTGGTATCCACGCCCTTACGCTCACCCGGCAATGCCGAGAATGGCACTTCAAGCCATACCACATCTTTATTTGGCACCAACACGCCACTTACCCAATACGGCGTCCACGTAAAGTAAAGTACGGGCTCGCCGTTCTTGTAACGTGAGATCGTATCAGCGATGATCGCCGCATAGTTACCTTGATTGTGGCTCACGGTATCGCGTAATTTAAACGCAGTAAGCTGCTCTTCAATCACCATTTCACAGCCCCAACCTGGGTTACAACCTGTCAGGTCTGCTTTGCCGTCACCGTCTGCATCAAACAGCTTGGCAATTTTTGGATCATTTAATTGACCGATGTTAGTAATACCGTATTGCTCGGCGGTCTTTTTATCAATGAGGTAACCTTGCGCCGCACCACTGATGTATTGACCTTTACGGTAGAACTTTTCATCACCACCAGCTTTCGTGTACTTATCGCCATGGAGTGGGAACCAACCCACCGCTAGAAACGTTGCGTCACCTTTAGCAATAGAGGTATAACCCACGTTGTAATCGACTTCTTTGGTGTCTTTTACATCGTAACCTAGCGCTTCAAGTGCACGGTTAACAATTAGGGTTTGAAACGTCTCTTCAGCAACCGTCGATTGTACAGGCTGGACCGTTACGCCCTCGCCCGGCAGCTTCTCAGCCCATACGTTGCTAGATACCGCTAAGGCAGACACAACGCCAACCGCTAAGCTTTTCTTCCATGAAGTCTTCATTTATTTCTCCAAAATTTCAGTGTTTTGAGTACGCTTCTGAGTAAAAATTTTCAATAAGATTGCCGCAGGTCCCGTGTGGTACCAACGCAACTTTGTATTGCCTGCATTAACGCCCAATACTTGAGTAATGCGATCCAGCAAAATAGCTAAAATAACAATGCCAAGACCGCCAACGGCCGCCAGCCCCATATCTAAACGACCAATGCCGCGCAGTACCATTTGTCCTAAACCGCCCACCGCAATCATAGAAGCAATCACCACCATAGACAGCGACAACATTAAGGTTTGGTTCACGCCTGCCATTATTGTTGGCAACGCGAGTGGCAACTGAATTCGATAAAGCATCTGTTTCTTGCTGGCACCAAACGAGTGACCCGCTTCTATTAGCTCTTCCGGTACTTGTTGAATACCTAAAATCGTTAAGCGAACCACAGGTGGCAGCGCAAAAATAATGGTCACGACCACACCCGGTACGTTACCAATGCCAAACAGCATGACGATAGGCACCAGATAAACAAAGGCAGGGGTAGTTTGCATCGCATCCAAGATAGGCCGCACAAATTTAGCCGCGGTATTACTGCGAGCCAGCCAAATCCCTAAAGGCAGGCCAATCAGCAGGCAGAAAAACACCGAGGTCATCACCAGCGAGAGCGTCACCATCGCCTGAGACCACGCGCCAATTAAGCCAATAAAGATAAACGATACGGCGGTTGCAAGACCCAGTCTTAAATTTGAAAATTGCCACGCCAATAAAAACAACAACACCAACATAAATGGCGCAGGCGTAGACACAAGTGCCGTCTCAAATGAACTTAGAATAAAATCGATCGGCACGCGAATGGCCTGAAATACCGGACGGCCATGTTCCACCAGCCAGTTTAATCCTGATTCAACCCAGTTATCGACAGGAAGCACGGCTTCTTCAAAAGGGTTTAAGATGTCGAAGGAGGTTTCTTCTACCACTTCACTGCTTAACCAGTCATTAGCTGCCGGAGACTCCGCCGTTTGACCCCAAGGATCCGCAGCGGGCTGACTGGCAGGCTGTGACCACGGATCGTTACTTGTTTCTGATGACATGATTTATCCCTTATCTAATGTCTGAAGCAGTCGTGATTTGGTCACAACCCCAAAGTAGTGGCCACTTTCATCCACCACTGGCACCGAATACGGCACGCTTGCAACGGCACCTAGAATGTCATTGATTGGCTGATTAGGCTTAAGGGTTAACCCTGCTTCAAGCTGAGCGCTCACTAACGTACGGTTTTCTTTGTGCGCTAAGCGCAAAGAATCCACAGAAACAATGCCAGAATAATGGCTGGTCTTCTCAACAACGATGCCATAGTCCCTGTCGTTATCCATTAGGATCTGCAAAGCTGATGCTGGGCCGTCATGTTCAGATTTTTTAAATACCGCAGCCGGCTTTTTACGGGCAATGTCTTTGGCTGTGAGCACACTAGCCACATTGACGCCTCGGAAGAAAGCTTCGACGTAATCATTGGCCGGGTTATTAAGAATATCGTCTGGCGTACCGACTTGAACCACTTCACCATGCTGCATAATGGCAATACGATCACCAATGCGCATCGCTTCATCTAAATCGTGAGAAATAAACACAATGGTACGCTTGTCATCGTTTTGCAGACGAATCAGCTCATCTTGCATTTCGGTACGGATAAGAGGATCGAGCGCAGAAAACGCTTCATCCATTAATAAGATATCGGGATCGCACGCCAGCGCTCTAGCAAGGCCTACGCGCTGCTTCATGCCTCCGGATAATTCATCTGGGTACGATTCTGGGTATGCGCCGAGCCCTACGCGCTCAAGCGCACTTAATGCGCACACACGGCGTTTATCAAGCTCAATTCCCGCAAGCTCTAAACCAAAAGCCGCGTTTTCAATCACCGTCATATGAGGCATGAGGGCAAAGTTTTGAAATACCATAGAGATGTTGTTACGGCGGACTTGGCGAAGTTCATCTTCAGAGATGTGGGCAATGTCTTTGCCCTTAAGTAGCACGTTGCCACGAGTAGGTTCGATGAGTCGATTAAGCAGGCGTACTAACGTCGATTTACCAGAGCCAGAAAGCCCCATGATAACAAAAATCTCGCCTTCATTAATGCTAAGAGAAACGTCATTAACGCCAATGGTTAAGCCCGTTTTTTCAAACACTTCATCTTTGTCGGCACCTTCATTGATCATTGAAAATGCGCGGTCAGTGTCTTCTCCAAACACTTTGTACAGTCCCTTAACTTCCAGTATGGGATCCATATTGTTTGTCCTTTTAAGGTGTTTCCATGCAAATAAACGGTTAGTACTCTAAGTAATTTACCTTCGTTAATCAAGGTATATCATTCACATGCACTGCATAAACCTTGTCACAACAAAACATTATCTTGTATTAGTCGCAATTTAAAGCATTGATTAAATGCAACTTTAATCTAACCCCTTAGCTAAATTCTCTCTAACATCCTTTTGAACAATACCGTAATAAGGGGACACACCACCACGCCATGACATTGCGCTAACATTGAAGATCTCACAATAGTTCGAGCACTAACTAAATTTCTAGCGTACTGTCTTATCTAGATTAAGAGAGACGTTCTACCTAAAAAGACGCCGTCTACTAAATGCTTCGCAGCGCGACTCTCTGTCTTCATGCCACTTCATCAAAAATACCTCCATCACACGCTAGTGAAAAAAAGCGAACAAAAACGCTTGCAAAAAAACGTTCGTAAACGGCGCTAGTTGAAGATAATTGCGGAAGGCGCTAAGTGCGGCGCAACCTGTTCCACCAGCGCGTCTTTACTCCGCGTTTCACCATGAATGAGGTGCAGCTGTTTTAAATGGCTTTTACAGCCAATAATAAACTCCAACAAATCACGCTGATCAGCGTGCGCCGAATACCCCGACATAGTGTGAATACTGGCTTGCACAGTCACTTTCGCGTTCTCTATCCACACGCCAGTTTCGCCCTTTTGCAATGACCGCCCTAATGTCCCCTTCGCTTGGTAGCCAGTAAAAATAACATCGCTACGGGCATCGGGCAGAAGCGCTTGTAAGTAATCCATCACGCACCCGCCCATACACATACCCGACGCGGCAATCACGATGGCAGGCTCGCCCGTAGACGCGAGCCGATTCACCAAAGCGGCGTGCGCTTTATGGCTATCTATTACCACGCACTGACTAAAATTAAGCGGATAACGCCCCGCATTGCGCTTACTTTTTGCCTCGCGTGTCCACAATTTTCGGTACTGCCGATACGCCGTGGTAATTTTTGCCGCCATGGGAGAATCAATGATGATTGGCAGCGACTGAGATAACTGCTGCTGATGCAGCAATGATTCGATGTCATACAACAGCTCTTGGGTTCGTCCCACGCTAAACGCCGGGATAATGATCGCCCCACCGTTTTTTAGACTCTTAGCGATCACTGTAAGTAGTCGCTCACTTCGCGCGTGCACGCTTTCATGCTTTTTATTGCCATAGGTGCTTTCAATAAACAGATAATCGGCGCGCTTTGGCGGCAGAGGATCGGGCAGTAATGGCGTATTCTTCGGGCCAAGATCGCCGGAAAACACCGCTATTTCATGGTTAGGGAGCTTTATTTCCACGTACGCGCTCCCCAAAATGTGCCCTGCAGGGCTAAAACGCAGGTAGGTAAAATAGCCTTGTCGCCGCGCTTTTACTGGCACCCAGGTTGCGTAATCCACTGGCCGTAGCTGGCGTTTAATTCGTTCTAGAATCCGCACTCGTTGCTGGCGCGTTAAGTCTAATTGCAACTTTAAGCCATCATCTAGCATCAACGGCACTAAGTGCGCCGTCGCGTGCGTGCAATAAATCGGGCCTTGAAAGCCCGCCGCCACTAACCAAGGTAGCCGGCCTATATGATCGATGTGGGCGTGAGTAAGCACTAACGCCTGAATATGGACAGTATTAAACTCAATATCGAGCGAGCGATTAGCCGCGTCGCTACCTTGAAACAAACCACAATCAATCAACAGTGAGTGCCCATTTATCGTTAACTCATGGCAAGAGCCCGTGACCGACGACTTACCACCATGATGAATGACGCTAACTTGATCGGTAACATTTACCTGGGCTGTCAACGGCACGACTTTGCTCGTGTGTGGCATTCCCTCTCCTTATTTATGTCGTGTTTCATAATGAGTGATTAACCTTGTCGTGTGAATAACGCGCTTGATAAGATTTCCATATACTCCTGTCAACGCCAGTTTAAAATTGACCCACTTATCGACGTTATCGCCGAAGTAAAACTGACCCACCCACGTAATTAACTTCTACTTTCAGATAGATTTTCTAGTACAGTTGGTATGGTTCCAGCCGCCTTTTTTCCTCGTAATCGATAGCTTTCTCCGCTGATTTGTACGATGTGTGAGTGATGAAGAAGCCTATCCAGTAATGCCGCCGTTAGTGTTGTATCGTCAGCGAACGCATTCGACCATTGAGAGAACGGCAAGTTACTGGTTACGAT
>NZ_JAKJSR010000023.1:0-137369 GCF_050337155.1 Vibrio cionasavignyae | reverse complement strand
TTGCCCGGTAGCTAAGTTCGGAATCGATAACCGCTGAAAGCATCTAAGCGGGAAGCGAGCCCTGAGATGAGTCTTCCCTGGCACTTTAAGTGTCCTAAAGGGTTGTTCAAGACTAGAACGTTGATAGGCAGGGTGTGTAAGTGCTGCGAGGCATTGAGCTAACCTGTACTAATTGCCCGTGAGGCTTAACCATACAACACCCAAAGGGTTTTGATTGGACTCAAAGCAAGAACAGATTGAATGTGTATTAAGAACTTTTATTAAGCTTTCCGAATTTTAAGAATTTGCTTGGCGACCATAGCGTTGCAGACCCACCTGATCCCATGCCGAACTCAGAAGTGAAATGCAGTAGCGCCGATGGTAGTGTGGGGTTTCCCCATGTGAGAGTAGGACATCGCCAGGCTTTGAACAGACATCTATTTGAAGCACAACTTAGGTAAGACTTTAGATAGAGCCACTGCGGAGTGGTAGTTCAGTTGGTTAGAATACCGGCCTGTCACGCCGGGGGTCGCGGGTTCGAGTCCCGTCCACTCCGCCATTTATTAAAAAGCCTCGTCAAATGACGAGGCTTTTTTGAATCTATCATGTTGATTTATTGAGTCAATTGGCATAGATTAGAAACAGTTTAGGGGTGTAGCTCCAATTGGCAGAGCAGCGGATTCCAAATCCGCGTGTTGGGAGTTCGAATCTCTCCACCCCTGCCATATTCAAAGGCTCTGACTTAGGTCGGAGCCTTTTTTATTTTCACTTTTTCAAAGCGATGTGTTGGGAGCTGGGTCGCCAGCGCGGTCAAATATCTCCACCCCTGCCATATTTAAAGCCTCGTCAAATGACGAGGCTTTTTTGCATCTGTAATGCGTGAAGGCTCTGACTTAGGTTGGAGCCTTTTTTGTTTTATCCCTATGTCGTTCTAACCCTTCAAGCGATACTAAAGCTAAAGAATGTTCTTAGGAACGATGCGATGCAGCTTTACGCCAACCCTTTTGGTTACGCTGACTTCATTATCAGGGTTAAAGTCTTTCGTTATCCGCCATGCATTTTCAGGTTCCATTTCCACCTTCATCGCTTTTGACACGTGCTCGGTGATTTCTGATGAGTAGATAATAGCAAAGCTCTCTGTGTTCAAATGAGCGCTACGTGGGTCAAGATTGTAGGTGCCAACAACGGTAACAGTGTCGTCAATCGTCATGCTTTTAGCGTGGAGACCAAAGATAGGTGTGGTTGGCAGTTTCTTGTACATATGCTCGGTCATTACCCGCTGCCTAACCTCGGCATCAGGTTTAAACTCATAAACCTCTACACCCGTGGCCAAAAGCTGCTTCCGGTTTCTCTGGTAACCACTAAACGCGGCGAGGTTGTCATTGGAAGCTAGGCTATTGGTTAAGATCTTTATTGAAATGCCCTTTTCAACCAAACTGCGTAGAAACTCACGATCCTTTTTAGTCGTCACCAGATAGGGAGTTTGGATCAAAATTGATGCTTGTGCGCTTTCAGCGAGATCAATTAGCTTGTCGCGAGTAATGCTACCCCCACCTAAGAAGGTCTGACGATCGTTCTTACCTGGCTTATCGGCGATGTATTCAACTTTATCAACGAATAAGAATTTTCCCTCTTTAGACAGTGCCTTAAAGGTCTCTGGTACCTTATCTATTTCAGCTCTTATCTCAGGATGAAAATGTTTCGGATTACAGGCATAGGAGTGCAACCGTGAAAAGTCTGGGTTGCTGTCATAGGGATTGGATTTGAATAGATCTTCGACAGGGACACTGAGCGGGCTACTCCAGTACTGCTCAAAGGAGGTATCGATCTCTTCAACCGCTTTGCCCGCGAGAAACACATCTCTATCGCGGAAGTTATACTCGTGGTCGAAGCCGAAGTATTCGTCAGCAATGTTTCTGCCCCCAGTAATGGCCACTTGGTCATCGACTAAAAAGACCTTGTTGTGCATTCGCTGATTGATACCGTGGAAATCAGTTAAGACTGTCGTCATCTTCTGCACGATGTTTTTGCCAATATTCACGTTAGGGTTGTATATTTTTATCTCAAAGTTGTCATGAGCAGCCAACATGAGTAGCTCATCCCCTTTAGCGTCGAGCATGATGTCATCCACCAATACTCGAACTTTAACACCTCGTTCAGCCGCTCTGACAAGGTAGTCGGTGGCAATTAAACCGACGTTATCGATTGAGAAGATAAAGTATTGCACATCGATGGAAGTCTCTGCCCGCTCGGTCAACCAAGCTCGAGACATCATCGCTTCTGCCCCCTGCTCCAGGACATAAACACCTGTGCTGCTCTTTATTTCAGCCTCGAAAGGTTGAGTATAGTGAGATAGCGGCAGGTGCTCTTTGTTGGAGAGTTCTGCGCAATAGTCCTTCTCAGATAAGGGCACACTATCTGGAGCAGACGCACAACCTATTAGCACTATGGATGTACAAGCGAGAACTGTTTTTTTGAATGTGAGCATAAGACAATGAGCCTATTGAGCAGAAAACTAACTATATAGTATCGATAACTTGGGTAATAAAGTATCCCAACTGTGTTATCCCACTGAGCCTTATTAAGGTTGAATATAGACCTTCTCTGCGACTTTCCAGAATGCGGAAAGCAGTGGGTTATCGAGATTCGAACGTTTACACACCACTCCTAGCTTGAATGGCTTAATGGGCTCCAGTTTCAGACGCTGGATCTTGTCTCTAACCGGACTGTTGACGATAACGACCTCTGGTGCAATGCCCACGCCACACCCCAGTGCCACCATGCTTACAATGGCTTCGTGACCCGATACTTGCGCATAGATGTTGGGCTTAATGCGCATCTTTTTAAACCAGAGATTAGCTCTTTCGCGAGCGGTACCCGCTTCTGGGACGATAAACGGGATCTTACTCCAGTCAGGCATGCCATCAGCAAGCTCAGAACCAAAGCTGCTGACTCCTGCTGGTGCTATGGCGGATAGTGGGATCTCACTGATGGTCTCAAACTCTAGTCGTGCCGGAAGCAGTTCGGGCAAAGCAGAGATAGCAATGTCGGTCTCATCATTCATGACCTTGTCTATTGCTTGCGCGGGATCGCCTGTTGAGAGCTCAAACTCGATGTAGGGATAGAGCAGCCTGAACTCTGCCAATAGTTCGGGCAGATGGCTGTAACTTGCGGTGACTGAACAAAACAGTCGTAACTTGCCGCGAAGTTCTTGTTCACCATGTTGGCTGTCTGATTGAAACTGTTGCCATTCGCTCACGATGTTGACGGCGATAGGCAATAATTTCTTGCCAGCTGGTGTCAGTTCTACCGAGCGGTTGTCACGCAAGAATAGGCTTTGATGTGTGTCTTGTTCTAGCTTTTGAATTTGTCGACTTAAAGCCGATGCACTGATGTGCATTGCTGTTGCGGTTTTGCTAAAGCTTTTACTTTCACAGAGGTGAATAAAAGCTTGGAGACTTTTTATATTCATATTACTTAGGATAAATGTAGTTGCATTAATTGCAATCACAACTTGTGAATATTTCACTTTAAGCAACTTAAAGTCTGTTTTAGTATGAAGTTATTCGATGATAAGCATCGGCACTATGGATAGAATTCAACAGGAGAGCCCAACTATGGCTAACTATTTTAATACTCTAAACTTGCGTCAACAATTGGATCAACTAGGTCGTTGTCGTTTCATGGATCGTTCTGAATTTGCTTCTGAAGCGGATTACCTGAAAGGTAAAAAAGTAGTTATTGTCGGTTGTGGTGCGCAAGGTCTTAACCAAGGTCTTAACATGCGTGACTCTGGGCTTGATGTTTCTTACGCTCTTCGTCAAGCCGCGATTGATGAACAGCGTCAGTCGTTTAAGAATGCGAAAGATAATGGCTTTGTTGTTGGTAGCTATGAAGATCTTATTCCCCAAGCAGACCTCGTGGTTAACCTAACACCAGACAAACAGCACTCTAACGTCGTTGAAACGGTGATGCCGCTTATGAAGCAAGGTGCTTCTCTAGGTTACTCTCACGGTTTTAATATTGTTGAAGAAGGCATGCAGATCCGTGAAGATTTGACGGTAGTAATGGTTGCACCTAAATGCCCTGGTACCGAAGTTCGTGAAGAGTATAAGCGTGGCTTTGGTGTTCCAACACTTATTGCTGTTCACCCTGAGAATGACCCTCAAGGTGATGGTCTAGAGATTGCTAAAGCCTGGGCTGCGGCAACAGGCGGACATCGTGCAGGTGTTCTTGAGTCTTCTTTTGTTGCTGAAGTTAAATCTGACCTCATGGGTGAGCAAACTATCCTATGTGGTATGCTTCAAGCCGGTTCGATTGTTTGTTATGAAAAAATGATCGCAGATGGCATCGAAGAAGGCTACGCGGGTAAGTTGCTACAGTATGGTTGGGAAACTATTACCGAAGCCCTTAAGTTTGGCGGCATTACTCACATGATGGATCGTCTGTCGAATCCTGCAAAAGTAAAAGCTTTTGATTTATCAGAAGAACTTAAAGACCTAATGCGCCCATTGTATAACAAGCATATGGACGACATTATTTCTGGTCACTTCTCTAGCACGATGATGGCAGACTGGGCAAATGATGATGCGAATCTATTTGGCTGGCGTGAAGAAACAGGTGAAACAGCATTTGAAAACTACCCATCAAGCGATATTGAAATTTCAGAGCAAGAGTACTTCGATAACGGTATTTTGATGGTAGCGATGGTTCGTGCTGGTGTTGAGCTTGCATTTGAAGCGATGACAGCGTCGGGCATTATTGATGAGTCTGCATACTACGAATCGCTACATGAGTTACCACTTATTGCTAATACTGTTGCTCGTAAGCGTCTGTATGAGATGAACGTTGTTATCTCTGATACAGCAGAATATGGCAACTACCTATTTGCCAACGTTGCAACACCATTACTTCGCGAGAAGTTCATGCCTAGCGTAGAAACGGATGTAATTGGTCGTGGTCTAGGTGAAGCATCTAACCAAGTGGACAACGGCAAGCTGATTGAAGTAAATGACGCTGTACGTAATCACCCAGTAGAATACATTGGTGAAGAGCTACGTGGTTACATGACTGACATGAAGCGTATTGCTGTTGGTGGTTAAGTGACTACCTAGTATTAAGTAATAAAAAAGGCTTACCGAGAGGTAAGCCTTTTTTATTTATCTGAAACCACAGAGATGGCATCGATAGCTCGGACAGTGATGTTATTTTTCAGATAGCTTTTGCTCTAACTCTGCAAGCTTCTGTTCCATTTCGGTAAGTTTTTGGCGAGTGCGTAGCAATACTTGGGTTTGTACATCAAATTCTTCACGGCTTACAACATCAAGCTTGTTGAGTTGGCCTTGAATAACCTGACGAACTTTTTGATCAACATCGGTGCCGAGCTCTTTGACAGGCTGAGGCATAGAGTCGTGGATCTGTCTGGCAATTTGTTCTAGTTTCTTTGGGTCAAACATTTCAATTAGCTCCTTTGCAGTTACTCAACATTTTATGTAATTAAGTTAAGATTGTCGCCAATTTAGGCAATAAAAAAGGCCACAATGTGGCCTTTTAGAGTTTGGTCATTTGTAGAGAAGACTATTTGTTGTCAGCAAGTTCTCGATGAGCGGCTTTCGCTTCATCAACACGAGCTAACTTTTCTAGATCTTTGTCCTCAACAAATGTCGGTAGAGGTTTGTGTTTCTCTGCAAGGTACGTATAAATTACTGGAAGAACAAACAGAGTAAACAGCGTACCGATAGCCAATCCAGATACGATAACAATACCGATACTGAAGCGTTGTGCTGCCCCTGCACCTGTTGCATACATGAGTGGAATAAGGCCAGCAATCATCGCTGCAGTCGTCATCAGTATTGGACGTAGACGCACTTTTGCTGCTTCTTTTACTGCATCCATACGGTTGAGTTTGTTATGCAGTTGCTCTTCTTTTGCTACTTCACAAATCAAGATACCGTGCTTAGTGATTAAGCCGACAAGAGTAATGAGACCTACTTGGGAGTAGATATTCATTGTTGCAGCACCCCAAGCAAGCGCAATCAAAGCCCCACAAATCGCTAATGGTACTGAAACCATGATAACGAACGGGTCTTTAATGGACTCAAATTGGATGGCAAGCACTAGGAAGATGATCGCAAGAGCAAGACCAAAGGTGGCATACAGTGCGCTACCTTCAGTTACGTATTGTCGTGCTTCACCCATATAGTCATGACTGTAACCATTTGGCAGCTTGTTCTCTGCTACTGACTCAAACCAAGTAATGGCATCCCCCATCGCTACACCTGGAGCCGGAACAGCGCCCACCGTTGCGGAGTTTAGTTGGTTGAAGTGAGGAAGCGAACGAGGCTCGGCAACGACATCAATGGAAATAAGACTTCCTAGAGGAATAGCTTGCCCGTCAGCAGAACGAACAAAGTACATGTTCATCGATTCAGGATTTAGACGATATTTACGCTCTACTTGTGGAATAACTTCATACGAACGACCATTTAAATCGATACGGTTAACGTATCCATCAGCCATCATTGTACTCAGCGTTACACCAATATCTTGCATCGTTACGCCATAGGCACCTGCCATATCTTTATCGATATTGATTTTCATCGTGGCAGAGTCATAGTTAAGATCTAGCGTTGAATATACGAACTGAGCGTTCTGTTGAACATCAGTCCAAACATCAGAAGCGATGGTAAATAGGCTCTCAAAGCTGTTTGGCGTAGTAATGACAAACTGAATCGGCAGACCAGAGCCTGCACCAGGCAGTTCAGGCATTTGGAAGGCAGTCACCGCCATTCCAGGAACATTGCTGACCAGTTGACCTACACGGTTCGCTACTTCTGCCTGACTCGCTTCACGTTGGCTCCAAGGAACCATGGAAGCGATACCAAATGCTTGGTTTGAATTAGGCACACCGGTAAATACTTGGGCAAACTGAACTTCAGGCTGTTCCGTTAAGATCTTATTGACGTCGTTCATGGTGTTTTGCAAGTAGTCGAGGTTAGCGTTAGACGGGCCAGTACCCATCAACATGACTACGCCTTTATCTTCCGATGGTGCCAGTTCACTAGGAATGAACTTGAACAATAACGGGAGGCTAGCAAATACAATGATCGCAAAACCAATGATGACAGGTCTATGTAGCATTACCGCCGACAGCATTTTTTCGTAGCGTGCAGTCATCTTGTCTAAAACATGATGCACCTTTTGCTCAAACTTACTTGGGGTTTCGTTGGCTTTTAGTAGCTTAGAACACATCATTGGCGATAGGGTTAACGCGATAATCCCTGAAATGAATACTGCCCCAGCAAGAGTCAAAGCAAATTCTTTAAACAAGGAACCAGTAATACCACCCATCAGTGCGATCGGGGCATATACGGCACCTAGTGTTAATGTCATTGCGATGACGGGTACCGCAATTTCACGTGTACCAATGATCGCGGCACGGAAAGGTGATTCACCAAGCTTAATGTGTCGATCGACGTTCTCTAGTACAACGATCGCATCATCAACCACCAGGCCGATTGCAAGCACCATCGCAAGTAGCGTCATCAAGTTCCATGAGAACCCAATAGCTTGCATGATCATAGCCACACCAATCAACGATAGTGGAATCGTCACGATTGGAATCAATACCGCGCGGAATGAACCTAGGAACAATGTAATAACGACCAAAACAATTAACGCCGCTTCAAGGATAGTCTTTATTACCTCTTGAATGGATTCGTTAATGGCCACGGTTGAATCGTACATGACGTTCATTTTGATATTGCTTGGTAAGTTCTTCTCGAGTTCAGGAAGAAGCTTCAGCACATCTGCAGCGATGTTAATTGGGTTAGCACTTGGCGCGGCATTGATAGCGGTAACCACCGCTTCTTGTCCGTTAGCACTCGCACGATAGACATCGTGACTCTTTTCTAGCGTCACCTTAGCGATATCGCCTAAACGAGTTACTTCACCATCGTCAGCCATGACGACCAAGTTACTTAACTCTTCAGTATTCGATACTTGGGTGTCGGCACTGCCGTTGTAAAGTACAAACTCACCAGTCGCTTGACCTGCAGCCGACTGGTAGTTGTTCGCGTTAAGGACGTTCATGATGTCCGTTGCGGTTAGCTTGAGCGCCGCCATTTTTAGCGGATCCAGCCAAACGCGTAACGCGTATTTCATACCACCGTACATGTCGACTTTAGACACACCATTTACCGTAAAGAGCTGAGGGTTGATCACTCGCTCTAGGTAATCGGTAATTTGGCTTGATGCAAGCTCATCACTGGTAAAACCAATATAGAGTACCGCGGTTGTAGAGCCGGTAGACATGGTGACGGTTGGATCTTCAGACTCACGCGGGAGCTGGGAACGAACCGAGTTGGTTTTCGCCAAGATATCAGACAGCGCTGCATTGGGATTAGTATTGAGTTTCATCGTGACTGTAATGGTGGATTTACCCAATACAGACTGTGATGTCATGTAGTCAATATTATCGGCTTGCGCGACGGCTTGCTCCAGAGGCTGCGTAATAAAGCCCTGAATTAAGTCGGCACTTGCACCGTAGTAACTGGTTGTCACAGTGACTACGGTATTCGTCATTTCTGGGTATTCACGTACCTGCATTTTGAATACTGCTTGTAAGCCAAGCAGGGCAATCAAAAAGCTGATAGATACCGCAAGAACAGGACGTTTTATGAAAATATCAGTAAAACGCATTTTGCCTCCAATTACAGCATCGGTGTTTTAGCAGGGGGAACGGTTGCGTCACTTTCAACAATGCGAACTTTAGCATCATTGTTCAAGCGAACTTGGCCAGAGGTGACCACAACGTCATTGGCTTTCACCCCTTCAAGGATATGAGCGATATCACCAGTGCGTTCACCCACTTCAATCACTTGCTGCTTAACGCGCTTTTCACCGTCGACGTCTTCAACAATGTAGACATTGTCACCATAGAGCGTAAAAGTAATCGCGGTTTGAGGCAGAGTGACTTGGTTTTCTAGTTTTGGCAAAATGATGTTGGCACGAGCAAACATGCCGCTACGTAGACGACCGTCATTGTTCGGAATGTCAGCTTGCACTTGAATCAAACCGCTTTGAATACTAACCGCAGGTTCAATCGCGCTAATAGAGCCTTTAAAGGCTTGATCAGGGTATGCATCCACAAAGATATCGACATCTTGTCCAATTGAGATTCTTGAAAAGTCAGTTTGTGGCACGGTAAAGCGTAGTTTCATAACACTGATATCTTCCAAGCGAACAATTTTGTCACTTGGTTGCAGGTATTGACCGAGGAATACATTACGGATACCGACAACACCAGCAAATGGTGCTTTGATTTCACGGCGGTCAATGGATGCCTTTAAGCTTTCAATGTCAGCCGAAAGTGAATAGTAGTTCGCTTCCGCTTCATCATACGCTTCTCGAGAAATAGACCCTTTCTTATAAAGGCCTTGATAGCGTTTATATTTAGCTTGAGCTGCCGGTAAGCGAGCCTCAGAGCTTTTCAGGTTGGCTTTCTCAACATCAGAATCGAGTTTCAATAGCTCTTGGCCAACTTCAACTTGAGAGCCCGATGTGAATGAAATACTGTCGATCACACCGCTTGTTTCTGTCGTTAGCGTGACACCTTGGTTTGGTTCAACAAAGCCGATGACTTCAATAACAGGAACCCAATCAACAGGCTTGACGGTGGTTGCTGTGACAGGGAACTCAGGCTCCGGTCGGTTAGCCAGGTATTCAGCAATTTTTTGCTGCTTAAACATGTTAAATCCTATCACGCTACCGAAAAGTAGTACGGCGATAAGAAGCATGAAAAATGTCCACTTTTTCATTCTGACGAAAACTCCAAATTAGTGTTTTATTATTGCATCCCAACTGGCTTCAATCGCAGATTCTAGCGCGTTGTCATCCAGTTGATATAATCCGAGAGCATGCTTTCTGGCAAGCGAAACGCTGGCTTCTAAGCTTAATCCCGAAAGGATTTCATTATCGAGGTCTTTGAAAACCCCTTGTTTCTTTCCTTCAGTGAATAGGTTGTCTACTTGGGCAAACAATTTTCGTTCTTGTTCCCGAGTTGCCTGATTATTCTTTGAAGGAATAGAATCGTATTGGGCACGAGTCTGTAGTGAATCATTATTTGAGGCTGCAATCCGCCATATGTTTAGCCACATGGTTCGATATTGCACCTTGAGTGGTTTATCGGCTTCAACGCCAACTTGTACTGCTTCGGCCATACAAGACACGACATGAAGGCGAAGTTCATCAAGCAGGTGATCTTTGTCATTAAAGTAGCGATAAATCGTTCCCGCAGCGACGCCAGCCTCGTTGGCAAGTTTTTGCATTGATATGCCTTGGATGCCAACCTCTGCGACCATTCTTTGCGCCGCTTCTAGTATTTGTAGCCGTTTGTCTTTTTGGTTCATTATGCTCATCAATCATCCGCAATTAGTGAATGAACGTTCATTCATTATAAAGCAATTGCCCTATATTTATGCAACTTATTTTTAAGCTATGTTCTATAAAATTAAAGAAAGACAGACATAGCGTGGCATCTTATCTTACAGCGGTCTATTATGTGCCCGTTACAAATCCGTAGTAGTGAGTGCAATAATGAAGCTGAACCCACAGCAAGATATGGCTGTAAAATACGTCTCTGGACCTTGTCTCGTTCTTGCTGGTGCAGGTTCGGGTAAAACTCGTGTGATTACTAATAAGATAGCTCATCTTGTACAAAACTGTGGTTACAAGGCGAGAAATATCGCAGCAGTGACATTTACCAACAAGGCGGCTCGAGAAATGAAAGAGCGGGTTGGTCAGACGTTGGGTAAGAATGAGTCAAAAGGCTTATTGGTTTCTACCTTTCATACCATGGGACTCAATATTATTCGTCGTGAGTACAAAGCGCTGGGCCTTAAAGCTGGCTTTTCGCTATTTGACGATCAGGATCAGCTCGCACTATTGAAAGAACTCACAGAGCAGCAGCTTGACGGTGATAAAGATCTGTTACGTTCCCTGATGAGTGCTATTTCAAACTGGAAGAATGACATGTTATCGGCAGAACATGTCAAAGGAGCCGCTCGCTCAGAGCAAGAGCAACTCTTTGCTTTTTGCTACGAAATGTATCTAGAACAAATGAAAGCATACAACGCATTGGATTTTGATGATCTGATTGCGATGCCCGTTCTACTGTTAAAAAATAATGAAGAAGTGCGTCAGCGTTGGCAGAGAAAAATCCAGTATCTTTTAGTGGATGAATACCAAGATACCAATACTAGCCAATATGAATTGGTGAAATTACTGGTAGGTGAGCGTTCGCGGTTTACTGTCGTGGGTGATGACGACCAATCGATATACTCTTGGCGAGGGGCGAAACCACAAAACCTTATCTTATTGAGTAAAGACTTTCCGAGCTTAAAGGTAGTCAAGCTCGAGCAAAATTATCGTTCAACGAGTCGAATCTTGCGTGCGGCGAATATCTTAATTGCGAATAACCCGCATATTTTTGATAAATCGCTATTTTCCGAAATTCCTGATGGTGAAAAGCTAAAAGTATTAAAAGCTAAAAATGAAGATCATGAAGCAGAGCGCATCACGGGTGAGTTGATTGGTCATCGTTTTGTCAATCGAACCAATTATAAAGATTATGCCATTTTGTACCGAGGAAACCATCAATCGAGACTGATTGAAAAGGTATTGATGCAAAACCGGGTGCCATACAAAATTTCAGGCGGCACGTCGTTTTTTGCACGCGCAGAAATAAAGGACATCATGGCTTATCTGCGAATTTTAGTGAACCCAGCTGATGATAATGCTTTCTTGCGTATTGTGAATACGCCGCGACGTGAAATTGGTCCTGTTACCCTACAGAAGCTAGGCAGTTACGCCAATATGCGTGGCAAAAGCTTGTTTGAGGCAAGCTTTGAACTGGGGTTGGAACATCACTTGTCAGGGCGAGGGCTAGAAAATCTGCGCCGCTTTACTCAATGGATAGTGAAGATTAGTGATAATGCTGAGCGAGGGAATACGGTTGAAGCGGTTCGATCACTGGTGCGTGATATTAAATACGAAGATTGGCTGTATGAAACCTCCTCAAGTGCAAAGGCTGCAGAAATGCGCATGAAGAACGTGTCTGACCTTTACTCGTGGATTGTCGCTGACCTAGAAGGGGACAACTATGACAAAGAAGAGAAGTCACTGAAAGAGGTGGTACAGCGCTTAACTCTGCGAGACATGATGGAGCGTGGTGAGGATGACGATGATAGTGATGCGGTTCAGTTAATGACATTGCATTCATCGAAAGGGCTCGAATTTCCTTACGTTTACCTACTGGGTACAGAAGAAGGTATTTTGCCTCACCAAACCAGTATTGATGAAGAGAATGTCGAAGAAGAGCGTCGTTTGATGTATGTCGGTATTACTCGAGCACAAAAAGAATTGACGTTCTCGCTGTGTAAAGAAAGACGGCAGTATGGTGAGCTCATTAAACCAGAGCACAGCCGATTTCTTGACGAGTTGCCTTTTGATGATGTGGACTGGGAGCAAACTAAAAAGCCAGTGTCACAAGAAGAAAGAATGGAAAAAGGTCAAACACACATCGCCAACATCCGGGCTATGTTCAACAAAAAATAGCATTGCTTCCCTTATTGACAAAAAAAGGGGAGCATCAAGAAGCAAAAGGCAGCTCTGTGGAGCTGCCTTTTTATTTTGCCTATAAACCTGCGATCATATGTTCGATTGCATCGACAATCTCGTCATCTGAGCAGTCCATACATGACCCTTTCGCTGGCATGGCGTTGAAACCATTAATTGCGTGGTCTTTTAGTACATCCTTACCTTGGGCGATTCGTGGAGCCCAATCTGCAGCGTCACCCGTTTTAGGTGCGCCACTAATACCAGTCGAGTGACAAGCGGTACAGAACATGCCATAAACTGCAGCACCATCCCTAGGACCTGCTGGTTCAGCCGCAACAGGTTCGCTGCCTGCTAGGTATACGTTTCCGACTGGCTTAATACGTTCAGCAATGGCATCGTATTCAGCTTGGTTTACATCCGCTGCAAAGCTAGCGGTAGAAAAAGTTAGAGCGGCGCACAACACCGTTAAGATTTGACGAGACATATCCATTAAACTCACTTTACTATCCAAAGGTGGCAAGTCGTAGCTTGCTTGGGTTTATTATGATTCTAGGTTTATTCTGCATTGAGACTTAACGGCTGTTAAATCAATGTAAATATTGGGTGATTATATCCTGTTAACTTGTTGCAATAAACAACAAGTTTTCAGCTTCACGGGGTGAATCACATCGCATACTGGTTCTTTTAAGCCAATAACTGCTGAAAAAGACGGCAAACAATAAAAAAAAGTGAAAAAGTACTTTACGCCATAGTGTGATATCCGTATTATTCCACTCCGCCGATAGGGCATGCGCCTGTAGCTCAGCTGGATAGAGCGTTGGCCTCCGGAGCCAAAGGTCGAAGGTTCGAATCCTTTCAGGCGCGCCATCCGGACTAACAAATTGGCGAAAGATATAATGGTGGCTATAGCTCAGTTGGTAGAGCCCTGGATTGTGATTCCGGTGGTCGCGAGTTCGAATCTCGTTAGCCACCCCATTATTTGGTAACCTCGGTTTCCAGTTTCGATTGTTACAATCGGGACGAAACGTTCGAAAGAACATTGTCGGTGAATAGCGCAGCTTGGTAGCGCATCTGGTTTGGGACCAGAGGGTCGGGGGTTCGAATCCCTCTTCACCGACCACTATTTCAGTTAAAGCTTAGTGCTTTAACAAAGCAAAATTAGTGGTGGCTATAGCTCAGTTGGTAGAGCCCTGGATTGTGATTCCGGTGGTCGCGAGTTCGAATCTCGTTAGCCACCCCATTAATTAGGTAGCATAGCTTCCTCTTACGATAACATCGTAGAAAATATTGTCGGTGAATAGCGCAGCTTGGTAGCGCATCTGGTTTGGGACCAGAGGGTCGGGGGTTCGAATCCCTCTTCACCGACCACCATTAAGAAACCTCGTCGAAAGACGAGGTTTTTTTTCGTCTGCAATTTGACGAGAGCTCGGGAAAGAAGTGCATTCAGAATGGGAGAGGCGTAAGACTATACACGGTGTTCTTGCCATGTGTTGAGGTATTTGTACGGAATGTAGAAAAAGTGATTGGTAGTGGTTAGGCAATGACTAGAGCTGGAAATACCGCTATAAACGAAACAAGTTGCATCCGTGCAAACTTGGTAGGTTAAATGGGAACTAGAACTTGTAGCTTAGACCTAAATTGATGGACTGGGCATCAAAATGCTTGTGGTTTGATAGTTTCATTAATTCAACATTTGCACCAAGAGAATTAGTGAAGTTGTACTGAGCCCCCACACCGTAAGAAAATGAGTTAATGGTTTTTTTATTGCTGTTTGCGGCAAAGCCTGCTTGTTTTAAGCGAATGTTATTAACGCCGGCAAGGCCATAGAGCTCAATGCTGTCAGAGACATTGAACTTCATTTTTCCGTAAATCCCCGTTTGATGGTCGACAGCTAAACCTTGCCCATTTTTCTCTATTTTACCGCTGTCACGACTATGGCGAAGTTCGGCGCCAAACATTGAATTAAAATCATATCCCGCCTTTAATCCTAAAGAACGGAAATTGCCCTTAACTTTTTCTGTTTTTTTCTCTTCTTTCAAGTTATCCGTGTTTGAGGCTGACATAGCCCCTAAATACGTACCCACATAGAAGCCAGAATCACTTGATGCCAAGGCTGGTGCAGAGATAGCGGTTGCTAGGGCTAGAGTTGTAGCGGTTTTCAATGTTACTTTTTTCATATTTTCCTCATTAAACTTGGTCTTTTGACCTTATCGTGTATGTCAATGCGTATGATATTTAAACGTGCTGTCATTCGAAAATCAGACACTGTCTCGGTTCCATACGGAGATGGGGGCTAGCGCTAAACATGCTGGCAGAGTACGTTGTAGATGATTTCTCGGATACCGAGTGAGTGCTCAGAGTCACGATACCCCAGCCCAAACTTGCTGCGTTGGATGGCCTCGTGATGATTGATGATGACCAGTTCATTATGATTGAGCTCATTTTTAATTGAGTCTTGATCAATGCTAATCCAACCAATGCCGTCTTTGGCTAGCTGCTTGGCTGTGGCCAAGTTATTGACGGACAAGTGATCAAATTTATAGTTACCCCATACGGATTCACTTTGTTGTTGTGTTATCGCAATCGCGAGGTGCTGACTAAGCTGCTCTGTTGATACTTCGTCGAATTGCGCTATTGGATGCCCTGGTGCGCAGACAGAAATAAATTGACGCTGAGTAACATTCATAAACTCCCACTGTCCAATGCCACTATAGGGATAGTGGCTGATAATAAAGTCGTATTGCTCTGAAGCTATTAGGTCATCACAGGTCGCACACTCAATCTGAAGTTCTATGCCAGGCTCTATCTCGCGCAGTTGGTGAATGAGAAGAGAGATTATCTTTGGATTGATAAAAGTAGTGATCCCAAGTCGAATTCGATCCGTACCGGAGCCGTTAATTTTCTCGACTTGTGATTCTAGTTTTTCAGACAGTCTTAGGATTGATGATGCTTTATCTAGAAGTGCTTGCCCTTGCTCGGTGAGAATTGGTTTATGACCCGCACGGTCAAACAGTTCAATTCCCCAGTCGAGCTCGAGATTCGCTATCCATTGACTGACTTGGACGCGACCTTTGTTCATGGCTTTAGCGGCCGCTGAGATAGACCCAAGTTCGGTGGTCATGACAAAAGCTTTGATTGCATTGATGTTCATGGTAACCCTTATTCAATTCGTTTATTACAGTGCTAAATGATCAAAGTGCTCCGTACCTGATATCTCAGCAAACATAAGCCCACTCCTTGAAAGCTGTGAGTATGTTAATTATCTTTGATGAACTAATATCTATTGCTTATGGTTTAAAAAGGTTATCACTTGGCATCTATTGAACAGCTAGAAAGCTTCGTCGCCGTCGCTCAGGTAGGCTCTGTGGTCGCCGCGGCAGAAAAGTTAGGCAAAACTCACGGTCCAGTTACGTTGGCTATTCAAAGTCTCGAAGCCCGTTGGGGGAGGTTATTTGTCGAAAATACGGCAAAGCGACAGTTGTCAGAAAAGGGACAAGCCTTACTGCCTTGGGCTGAGGCGGTAGTGGCGAGTTATTATGAATTAAAGAACTCCGCCGTCCAGGTCTCACCGAGTCAAGTATCTATAGGTATTGATAGCCAGTTGCCACAGCACTGGATGAAAGAGCTGCTTTGGAGTGTGATGGATCTTGATATTCGCTGTCAGTTTTATTTGTTACCAAGTGATGAGCTAATCAAGGCGTTTAATCAGCAGCGTTTAGATTGGGTTGTGACGTTAGCGGATTTGCCTTGGCCTGAAACGAGCAATTTTTTCTCTATAGGTCATATAGAAAGCTATTTAGTGACAAGTAGTCCACAGCTTGACTCTTTTGATGGCCCACTTCGTTTGGATAGTGGCCTGCTGTTGAGTCTGCCACAGTTGTCTCTTTCACACCCCAATCGAGTTGATGTACCTATTTATAAGCGCTTTGACTATCCTTGCCCATGGCAAATTCGAGTCAGCGATTACCATCTGGCTTCGGCTATTTTGGCTAAAGTACCCAGCCATTTATCGTCTGTTCTTGGCAATATAGATTTAACTGAGACAATGAGCGTCAAGGATGAGCCTCATTTAAAGGCAGCATGGGGAGTCTTGGTGTTCTGGAGTGATCACCTCGCGAAAAGTGAATTGCTGGAAAAGCTCAATGACTGGGCCATGCATAAATCCCAACAGCAAGAGGGACAGCAATGACCATCGATCAGATCCGAATATTTGTTGCGGTGGCGCATCATGGCAGCATGAGAAGCGCGGGTCGTGCTTTAGGGAAATCTCAACCAGCTATCACTGCGAGCATTAGACGCTTAGAGATTAGTCTTGACGGTGAACTCTTTGCTCCGGGAAGTCGACCAGCAAGGTTGAGCCGTTTTGGAGAGCGATTTTTAAAGCGGGCAACGGAACTAGTGAATATCTTAGAGCTAACGGATGCGTTTTCTAGCCGAAGTAGTGTCAAAAAATTGAGCGTGTGCTTTGACTATGGTCTGTCTTTCTATGAGGTGGTTGATATTTCGCTACTGCTATTACGAGAAAATCCATTGCGTAGCTTGGATTTATTTCGAGTCGATACACACGCGATACAGAAATTATTGATTCAACAAGAAATTGACATAGCGATCACTCAACCTTTTAGGCACTTACCTTCTCATCTTCAATCTAAACCTGTTGGCCGGCGTGAATTTGTCGAAGTACAAGCTCCAGAACAATCCGGTAGACGACATCGACAGATGTTTGTTCACGGAAGTCAGGGGCAGCCGTTATGGTGTTCAGAGAGCGACAGTTCGTTAAATGCAATCTCGTTTAATCGACCTCAAGATATGTTAAGTGCGATGCGTGAGTTTTATGGGATTGGTTGGTTGCCAAAAGGGGAAGTCGAGGAGTCTCTTGCGGGGCATGAGCTGGTACTTACCACGCGAGATTCAGAGAAAATAGGCTATCAACTGATATGGCAAAGTGATGTTAATAGTGAATTGAAGCTGGTGGAAAAAATACACCAATTAAGCCAATCATTTGCGGTTAATGCGTAGTTTCCTGTGTCATAAAGTGATGACACATATGGTATTTACTTTCGTTGAAAGCTCTTTACTCTTACTTGGCACATAATGAAAAAGGAGTGTGACTATGGCGAGAAGGCTTATACGCTTAGCGGTAATGATGGTGGTTTCTATTTCCCCTAGTGTCTACGCTCAATATGTCGCGGAATTGAATTTAATGATCCGCGGTGTTTATCAAGGCAAAGTTGAGATAGGGCTGCAAGATAGACAAGTCATCAAGAAAAATGAGACCACACAAGTCATATTGTATAGTCAGTCGAGTGTGAATCAAGATATAGCCACATTGCATTTTGTCGTCGTCGAACAGTCACTAAGCCACCCACAAGACCAAAATCAGCTCGTTTTACCGACGATGATCACTGAAGTGAATAGTGAAGCTGGCGTTGAAGTCGGTGATGAACATGGAAGCAATATTCACTATCAGGTAGTGGTGCGTAAGGAAGATCCCCTCTCTTATTAATTTTCTTCCGTAAAAGGTGCGACTCATGCATCTTGGTTCCGTTTTGTTTCAGACACTGATTTTTGAAGCCGCCTTTGATTCGATACGCTTAACTCGTTCATTGGAGAAGGGACTCTCTATCTTTAAATCACCTTGATCGGAGAGATAGCATGCCCAAATTAAGCGTAAGTCAAAAAATACATGTACCAGCTGAAACTCAGGACAGCTATGGCGAGTTTAACCTCTATGGGAAACTGCGAGAGGTTATTTTGGGTCACAGTGACAATATGCGCTTGCCTAAATTAACCGACGATATTAAGGCCACGTACCAAAGTGTCATGCAACCTGAGTTATTTGAAATGTGTGATAAAGCGGGCGGGCAGCTATTATCGGATGCTTACCCAGACTATCTCGCAGGCTTAAAGAGTGAAACTGAAGCATTGGCAAAAGCACTACAGCGCTTTGATGTGAACGTACTTCATGCTCGAGGTGTATCCGAAAGTGAAATACAATTTTGCCAAAATTCTACGGTGTTTACTCAAATATTCGCAGCGGAGCCGCTGTGGGTCGTGGGGCGGAATGTGCTAGAGAATGTATGGGCAAGCGATATCGCTTGGGCAAGCATAGCGCCAGTCAGAGAACTGCATCAACCATTTATCGACAACGACAGCAACATCTTACACTACACAGCGCCGAGACCGACGATGTCGCGAGATTATGTCTATGAAGGTGGAGATGTGCTTAATTTGGGTGATGGACGAGTCCTGGTGTCCACCGGACCTTCTTCCACCAATCAGCGTGGGGCTGAATGGGTCAAACGTATGCTCGAACATGATGGTTATCAGGTTTGTATTATCAACCTTCCTGACGTGGGTATTCATCATCTATTCGCCGTGATGTGTGTTGCTGGGCCAAAATTGGTCATTGCTTATGAAGAGTCATTCCCAAATGGGCTACCTGAATTTATGCGTGACTTTGATGTGATTTGGGTCAACAGAGCAGAAGCGCTCGCGACTGGCCCTTGTGCTGTGATGCTTGATAATAAGCATATTCTAGTACCAGAGGAAGCGCCGCAACTGTGTCAGCAACTAGCAGAAAAAGGCATGACGCCGGTGACAGTCCCTTTCAAACATCATGCGAAATTGTGTGGTGGTATCCGCTGTAAAATATCGGTTACTCGCCGAGCACTTTCTTAACTAACCTTTCATGATGCCCCTGTTGTATAACGGGGGCCATTTTGGTGGTGACAATAATGAAGAAGCAAATAACGATCTATCGAAATCGGTTTGTCGATAACATTCGGCTATTTTCAGGCATATTGATGCTGGTTATTGCCTGCGCGAGCCCCTTATTGATTCCTATCATTTCGACTTTAAAAATTGGTAACGGCTCAAAAGCGTTACTTAGTGGGGCGATGATCTTTGGGGTGCCTGAATTGGCAACGCTGGCTGCCGTGATGCTACTTGGTAAAGAGCGATTACTTGCCATTAAAAATTGGATCGTAGAAAAGGTACTAAAGCTTAAACCACAGCGCAAATCGACAAAATTAGGTTATTACTCGGGACTAATACTGATGATGGTTGTTGGGCCTATCATGAATATTGTGCTGTTTTATCTGCCTGTCTTATCGCCAGACTGGGTTGAATCTAGGCGGGTGATCGGCGTAATTTGCGATGTGACTTTTATCGTGGCTTTATTTATGGCGGGAGAGCAGCTTTGGGGAAAATTAGAAGCAATTTTCTCTTTTGATGCACCTCAGAATATCTGTGGCGTGTTGGTCGATGACCCTGGAGATCGTGACCGATGCTAGTGGTATTGAACCATTTACTCGCGAAAATAATAAGTCATTTGTGTGAACTTTAATCAAGTGAATAACATTTACGCGATTCTCTTTTGATGAGAAATAGGCGTTAACGCTGCAATCTGTGAAAAATACAGATTTTTATTTAAAAACTTATGGGGTGATATGTTGCAAACAAGCACGGAATAAAGTGCTGATTTATGAAATTATTTAGGCTGTAATACGTAACAGCGTTGTCTTAAACTAGGTTTTAGTACTGTATTACGGAGTGATCTGATACTTATGTTTCTAATGTGTTAAATGCGAGCTGGAATAACTATGCGATACGTTATGGTCATTAATATTGCTAATAACGTGAAGCTTGGCGTTTTATTTTCGTTTTACCGCACATTTTTCGGAGCTAGTATCAACTTTTTACCTAGTTTGAAGCACTACTATATGTAATTAAAGTGCATATATATGTATTCATACTGCTTTGGATTTGCTTGATCTCGAATTTTTATCCTATTTTTGTTGCTTTTCTGTGAAAGATTTGCCAAATTGATGCCCTTATAAATAGTCAGCAGAAAATGCTGTCTACGAATGGATTCAGTTTTGCAGACAGGGGCAGAAAACTGCCAAAGCAGTAGAGGTCTGGTAATGTCATTATTAGAAGTAAAAAATCTTCGTATCGAATACCCATCCCGCCATGGGATACATGCCGCGGTTAAATCTTTGTCGTTCAATGTTGAGCGTGGCGAAATAGTTGGTGTGGTTGGGGAGTCCGGTGCCGGTAAATCAACGGTTGGTAACGCGGTTATTGATTTGCTTTCTCCTCCTGGAGTAGTCGCAGCTGGCGATGTTTTCTTGGATGGTGAAAAAATATCAGGGCTTTCTCCGGAAGCCATGCGCAAAGTCCGTGGTTCAAAAATTGGGTTTATTTTCCAAGACCCAATGACCTCTCTCAATCCACTTTTCACGGTTGAGCAACAATTAAAAGAGACCATCCACGCCAATATGGACGTATCGGATGAGGAAGCATATCAGCGCTCGCTTAACCTAATGAATCAAGTGGGTATCCCGCAACCAGAAAATCGTCTTAAGCAGTTTCCACACCAGTTTTCGGGTGGTATGAGACAACGTGTTGTTATTGCCATTGCCTTGGCTGGTGAGCCAGACCTTATTATTGCGGATGAACCAACAACGGCGTTGGATGTATCGATCCAAGACCAAATTTTGGGTTTGATTCGCGATTTGTGTATCAAAAACAACGTGGGTTGTATGTTGGTGACGCATGATATGGGTGTGGTTTCTAACGTGACCGATCGTGTTGCCGTTATGTACCGCGGTGATTTAGTGGAGTTTGGCGCGACAGCAAAAGTGTTGGGCGATCCCGATCATCCATACACACGCAGTCTTATTTCAGCTGTGCCACGTTCTGATATTAAGCTGGGGCGTTTCCCGCTAGTGAGTTATATCGAAGACGCTAAAGAAATGAAGCCTCTTGATATTAAGAATCACTGGTTAGGGCAAAGCCAGGATCAGCGAGAGTATACGGGACCATTGTTGAACGTAGAAAACGTCAACCTGCGGTTTATCACCAAAGATTCATTATTTGAAAGTCGTCGTGAATACGTGCAAGCGTCTAATAACGTTAGCTTTGAAGTGCATGAAGGCGAAACGTTTGGTTTAGTGGGGGAGTCTGGCTCTGGTAAATCAACCATTGCGCGTGTGATTGCGGGGCTATATGCGCCGAATTCAGGCAAGGTTAGTTTTGAGGGTATTGATCTTACAGGATTGAAATCTGAAAAAGAGCGTCGTCCGATGCGTCGTCAAATGCAGATGGTGTTCCAAAACCCGTACACTTCGATGAATCCCCGTATGAAAGTCTTCGACATTGTTGCGGAACCCATTCGTTTTCATAAGCTGACAGCGAATGAGAATGAAACCAAGCAAATCGTTGAAGATCTGCTAGAGCATGTTGGGCTTGGGAAAATGGCAGGGTTGAAATATCCACATGAATTTTCTGGTGGCCAACGTCAGCGTATTTCTATTGCTCGTGCACTAGCAACCCGTCCAAGACTATTGATTTGTGATGAACCTACGTCGGCACTCGATGTATCCGTTCAGGCTCAAATCTTGAACCTACTTAAAGATTTACAACAAGAGCTCAATCTAACCATGCTGTTTATCAGTCATGACTTGCCTGTTATTCGCCAAATGTGCGACAGGGTAGGTGTGATGCAGATGGGGACATTGCTTGAGGTTGCCCCAACAGAGCAACTCTTTACCGCTCCTCAGCATGAGTACAGCCAACATTTGATTTCCTTAATGCCCGAATTTAAGGGTTTAAGAGAAGGCGCAGTAAAAACGGCGTAAGCCAATAAAAAATCCCTATTGGGACTTGATAACAGAAGCAAACACAACAATTACGGGATCCGGATCCCCGCATGAAGGAGTTATGCAAATATGAGAACCATGAAAAGCAAACTAGCAGTGGCGCTAATGGCCGCAGGCCTAAGCTTTAATACCCTAGCAGCAGACATCAAGGTTGGTTACGCTGCTGACCCAGTTTCACTAGACCCGCATGAGCAATTGTCTGGTGGTACACTGCAAATGTCACACATGGTGTTTGACCCACTGGTTCGTTTTACTCAAGAAATGGACTTTGAACCTCGCCTAGCGGAAAGCTGGGAACGTGTTAACGACACAACGGTTCGTTTCAATCTTCGTAAAGGTGTTAAATTCCACTCAGGCAATGCATTGACGGCTGATGACGTGGTTTGGACGTTCGATCGTCTACAAAATTCACCAGATTTCAAAGCAATCTTCGACCCATATGAAAAAATCGTTAAGGTTGACGACTACACATTCGATCTAGTGACAAAAGGTCCTTACCCACTCGTACTGCAAACAGCAACGTATATTTTCCCAATGGATAGCAAGTTCTATTCAGGTAAAACGGAAGATGGTAAAGATAAATCTGAGCTCGTGAAGCACGGTAACTCTTTTGCTTCTACACATGTATCAGGTACAGGTCCATTTGTTGTTACGGCACGTGAGCAAGGCGTTAAAGTTGATTTCGAACGTTTTGCTGATTACTGGGATACCGAAACGAAAGGTAACGTTGATAAGCTAACATTGGTGCCAATCAAAGAAGATGCAACACGTGTTGCTGCACTTCTTTCTGGTGGTGTTGACATGATTCACCCGGTTGCGCCAAATGATCACAAACGTGTGGCATCGGCTGACGGTATCGATCTAGTGACGCTTCCTGGTACTCGTATCATCACGTTCCAAATGAACCAAAACAGCAACGAAGCATTGAAAGATGTGCGCGTTCGTCAGGCGATTGTGCACGCAATCAACAACGAAGGCATCGTTAAGAAAATCATGAAAGGCTTCGCAACAGCGGCTGGTCAACAAAGCCCTGCAGGTTATGTGGGTCATGATGATGCGCTAGTTCCACGTTATGACGTGAAAAAAGCGAAACAGCTAATGAAAGAAGCGGGCTACGAAGACGGCTTTACACTTTCTATGATGGCGCCAAACAACCGTTACGTGAATGACGCTAAAGTGGCGCAAGCGGCGGCGGCGATGTTGTCTAAGATTGGCATCAAAGTTGATCTGAAAACATTGCCAAAAGCACAATACTGGCCTGAATTTGATCTGTGTTCAGCTGACATGATGATGATCGGTTGGCACTCAGATACAGAAGATTCTGCGAACTTCAATGAGTTCTTAACAATGACTCGTAACGAAGAGACAGGTCGTGGTCAATATAACTGTGGTCATTACTCAAACCCAGAAATGGATGCCGTGGTTGAAGCTGCAAACGTAGAGACTGACCCAGCTAAGCGTGCTGAAATGCTAAAAGGTGTTGAAGCAACGCTGTATAACGACGCAGCATTTGTTCCTCTTCACTGGCAAAGTGAAGCGTGGGGCGCGAAGTCTAACGTGAAAGCAGCAGACATCGTAAACCCAATGGTTATGCCTTACTTTGGCGACCTAGTGGTTGAATAATCTCGTTTAGTACACGTTGATAAGAGGGGAAAGCCTTCCCCTCTTTGTTCGCTTTATACTGCTTAGTTTTATTTCAGTCGGACTAAGTGGATTTTAAGACTGAATAAGTTCTCGTCACAGAGACATATGGATAGTTAAGGGGCAAGGGATGTTTTCGTTTCTGGTCAAGCGCCTGTTTCAGGCACTGATAGTGATGTTTGTGATCAGTTTGGTGGCATTTGCCATTCAGGATAACCTGGGTGATCCGCTGCGTGAGCTTGTAGGTCAGTCGGTTTCGGAAGCAGAGCGTCAAGCACTGCGTGATGAGTTAGGCCTCAACGATCCTTTCGTTACAAAATACACACGTTTCATTGGTGCTGCACTGCAAGGTGATCTCGGCACATCATACTTTTTCAAACGTCCTGCTGTAGATGTCATTCTTGACAAGCTGGTGGCGACTCTCGAACTGGTGTTCGGCGCGACGTTAATCATTATCTGCCTATCAATACCATTAGGCGTCTATTCAGCAATACACCCTAAAAGCTTCTTCACAAAGCTCGTGATGGCAGGGAGTAGTATTGGTATTTCTATCCCGGTTTTCCTAACCGCGATTATGCTGATGTACGTTTTCTCCATTGAATTAGGCTGGTTACCTTCATTTGGTCGAGGTGAAACCGCTAACGTTCTTGGATGGCAGTCCGGCTTCTTTACGATTGATGGCATTAAGCACTTGGTACTGCCATGTGTCGCACTGGCGTCGATTATGTTGCCGCTATTTATTCGTCTAGTACGCTCTGAAATGCTGGAAGTACTGAGCTCAGAATACATTAAGTTTGCTAAAGCTAAAGGCTTACCTTTACGTAAGATCTATTACCAACATGCTCTGAAAAACACCATGTTACCAGTGTTGACGGTTGGTGGTGTTCAAATTGGTACCATGGTGGCGTACACCATTTTGACTGAGACTGTGTTCCAGTGGCCAGGCACAGGTTTTCTTTTCCTAGAAGCCATCAACCGTGTGGATACTCCGCTGATCACAGCATACGTTATCTTTGTTGGTCTGATCTTCGTGGTGACTAACACCATCGTCGATCTTCTGTATGGATTAATTAACCCAACTGTCAACCTAACTGGAAAAGGAGCGTAGTCATGAGCCAAGCAAATGTAGCAACAGTTCCTTCCGCTTGGGAACGTTTTAAGCAATCAGATTTCTTGTACTACTTTAAGCGCGATAAAGTCGCGATGACGAGTTTTACTATTTTTATGTTTTTCTTGGTGATGGCGTTAGCCGCGCCACTTATCGCACCGGCTGACCCTTATGATCTCAGTTCGATTGATATTATGGATTCAGAGCTTCCTCCGTCTTGGATGGAAGATGGCGATTCGAATTTCGTCTTAGGTACGGATGACCAAGGTCGTGATATTTTATCGACCATCCTTTATGGTTCACGCCTTTCGTTGACGATTGGTTTCCTTGCGGTAGGTCTACAACTATTTTTAGGTATTATCATTGGCTTGTCCGCGGGTTACTTTGGTGGTCGTGTTGATAGCTTCTTGATGCGTTTTGCCGATGTGCAGTTGTCGTTTTCGACCATGATGGTGGCGATCATTGTATCGGCGATATTCAAGGCCAGTTTTGGTACGGAGTTTTATAGCCAGTACGCGGTGACGATGCTGGTGGTGATCATCGGGGTGGCCGAATGGCCGCAATATGCTCGGACTATTCGTGCCTCAGTATTGGCCGAGAAAAAGAAAGAGTATGTAGAAGCAGCGCGAGTCATGGGCTTTAAAGCACCTAAAATCATGTTCCGTCATATTTTGCCAAATTGTCTGTCTCCAATCCTAGTGATCTCGACGGTACAAATTGCCAACGCCATTATGTCGGAAGCTGCATTGTCGTTCTTAGGTCTAGGTTTGCCAGTTGATCAACCATCACTAGGTTCATTAATCAGCATCGGCTTTAACTACATCTTCTCCGGTTCGTGGTGGATTACGGTTTTCCCTGGCATTGTGTTGATTACACTAGTATTGGTGGTCAACCTATTAGGTGACTGGTTAAGAGACGTATTTAACCCGAAAATCTACAAAGGGTGATCTAGAGAGATTGATTTTTAATCCCAATCCTCACTACACTAAGAGTCGCACATAAGTGCGGCTCTTTTTATTAGTGCCACTTATGGAAACTAGCCAGTCTTATCTAGAGTGTTCTGAGGATGTATATGAGCTCTTTAAATGGTGTTAAGGGATCACATTGCCTATCGGTAAGCGCAATCATGAGTACCTTGTTATTTGTTGTTAGTACCTTTTCAGCGCCTGTCGCTGCGACTGGCGTGTTGTGTGACGCATCTCAGCCTTCTTCTTCCCAATTACCAATACTTAGCCAGGATTGTCCAATAGGTGAGGGAATTTGGAGTCAGACGGTGCCGGAAACGGCGACATCCGTGTATTGGATTCAGTGTGGCATATTGGATGACCCCATGTCATTGAATACGGCTAGAGTCTTGTATAGTGAGATTTCAACGGATGTGTGGATGAAGCCTGAGGGCGAGATTCAGCGGTGTCTCATTGGTCCTTATTATGATGTCGACTTGTTAAAGAAAGAACTGTCGAACATTAAATCAATCAAGGGATACCAAGATGCCTTTATTCGTCAGGTCGGCCCTTCAAAGCCGCAAGCTACTCACGCTGCGAGTGAACCTAAAAAGTACCCTAAATCGACACCAAAACCGCCAATGAAAGCGATGGCTAAGCCTATTGCACAGGTGATAGGTTCGCCCACCGTAAAACAGGCTAAGAGTGTCAATAAGGTGAAACCGATTCAGCCTCTAGCCAAGTCTGTATCACCATCTTTATCAGTACGGCGACAAACCCAGCTTGGCAGCCAGCGCTATGTTGTGCCTTATTTAGCGGGCAGTCAGCACCAGTTTTATATGGAACATGATAAAGCGTGGAATCGAATGGATTACAGCGCAGCCATTAAAGTATGTGGTGATCTTAATATGCATTTAGTCACCGCAAGTGAGTGGCAAAAGCTACTTAATGCGAAAGTGATGCAGAAGAATCTGTGGCCAATGCAGATGCCATATTGGGGGGATGGTCAGAAGGGGCTATTTACCAATGGCAAGGTATCACCACTAAAAAGTAATACTTTGCTCAATGTCATTTGTGTGGGTAAATAGGGCGCTTGTAGCTGCGCCCGTATAGCAATGATTAAGGTAGTAGCCAGCGAGTTTTCGTGCTGCGAGACAATAGCCAGCTCGTGAACAACGCACAACTGCCACTGATGATAACCCAGAGTGGAATCATCACGATGGGGTGACCTTGATACAGGGCGAGTTCATTCATCGGCCATAAAAACAAAGGATGAAGGATATAGATCCCTAAGCTATGCTGGCTGACAACGCTAATCACTTTTTTAAATGACTCATTGATCTTGTCGGCATAGGCTTTTGCCAGAACAAAAATCATGCTGGCTGCGAGAATGGTATTGGTCGTTTTGTACGAGAACCAACGCCCAACCGAGTAACGGTCTGCGGCAATACTATTTTCAATCACCATGTAAGTCCCCAATGCCATTCCGCCTAAGCCAAGAATAAGCGCGATCACCACCGTGGTGTTATTGATCGGCAGCTTTTGGAATAAGATGTAGCCTAACGGTAACAGCCCCATATAGAGCCAAAACTGCTCGCTCCAAGGTCCATCAATTCGCATTAAAAACAATAAAGTGGTGAGTAACCACACACCAGTCAGCGCATACAGAGCGCTATCGTTGTAGCGGCGTACAAAAATTTGTAAAAACGGGATCGCAGCGTAGAGCGGTATAAAGTAGTAAAAAAAACCTAGGTGGTAGTAGGTGGAATGATGGTAACTCTCAGCCAGCACATCTTTCACTGTCGCCGCATCAAACCCGGCAATCGTCCAGCCGGATAAATACGCATAAAACAGCGACCAAGCAAGAAACGGGACTAATACCTTCCCCAACCTTCTGGAAAGATAGTATTTCAAATCAAATGGACGTTGGTCATTGAGCATCAATGCACCCGTGATCAAAATAAACACCGGTACCGCCCAGCGACTGAATCCATTGAAGGTAATCGCCGTGATCCACTCTCCCATAGGGATTTGCCCAAGTTCGTGGCGATAGGGACCCAATGCGTGAATGATAATGACCGCAAGCGCGGCAACGCATCGCATTACATCAAAGAAAAAGATGTGTTTTTTATCCACGGGCTAACACTCCTTATAGTATAAGTAAAAACTATAATAGATATAAGCGGATGCAGATAGAGGTGTTTGATAATAATTGAGTGACTCTTTTTAGCATGCCGAAAACACACAAGGCCTAAGGGAAATGAGCAGTGTAAAAACACTGCTCGAACAACAGCCTAAGGACAGGCTACTTCATCCCAAAACCAGTTGGATTGTGTCGGGGTTTCCCATACGCCTGGAGCGTTTTTAGCCGTGAAACATTTCCCATTATGGATGACAGTCTCACCCACATTTACTTTGGTGATTCCTGCTTCCCAGGTGATGACGCCGACTGGCGTGTCTCCGGAGTTACCACCAGTGCCGCCATCATTTCCTCCTCCGGTACCGCCGCCAGTGCCACCATCAACAATGCGAACTTCAGGCCAGTTGGCGTGTGAGCCAAAGAAGTTGGTGACACATTTTTCATAGTCACCAGGAACCAGTGCCGAGTAGGCGGTTTGATAGCCGACGAGGTTACACTCAAAGGATACGCCACCAGGACGGTCTGCATGGTATTTCCAGCTTGCTTCCCAGTTGGTGTACAGCACATCAGTGGCACCATTGAGATTCAGGCTACCGTAAGGGGTTTGCTGCCAGCAGGTATTGGTTTCATCGGCTTCAATTGGAATTTGGTAGTGAGCAGATAGCCCTTCCCAATAGCGAATACGATTAACGGGTTGTCCTTTGTCTTTGTTTTGTGCACCACATTCTATACCGCCATTAATGATGTTAATGGTGGTACCAAAACCATAGCCAATACCCGCGTCAACTTCACGTTGAGAAGGTGTCCATGTACGATCAATAACATGTAGCATTGCCGGTTTTGGTGCTTGAGGGGTTAAGAAAAACCAAATAGCGGAGGCAAGGTTGAGCCATGAGTCAGCCACTAAAGCGGGATTATTTAATAGGACCGTCGCATCACCGTCGTACATTACTTCAGAAAATGCCCCGTAATTGAAGTGATACGAGAGCTGCTTAGCGCCTCGACCAAAGTAGCCTTGGTTTGGTGAGCACGGCCAGCGCTTGTTTTGCCAATCATTTTGTCCACAGCCTGTGGTGTAACCGGGCTGTCCTTCCGACCAACCCATTTCACGTACATGGACTAATGCTTGCTGCCATTCTTCCAATGCGAGTGGGTTATCCCAAGTATTATCAATGGCAATGTGGCCGCCCGTTTCTTGAGAGAAGTGTGCAAACGCGGTCACAATAGATCGCTTACAAATGGCATCGGCATTACGTCCATCGGTGTAATCACCACAGAAAGCAGGAAACTTACCAATAGCTTGTAAGAAGCGTTGATAGGTATATTCCGGTGCTGCCATTTGGGTTAAAAAATCCCACTCACTACGAGGGAAAACACGTTCTGCTCTTTTTACGTTGCTTGGGTTACCCGCAGCTCCAGCATCAATGAGGTCGACGACACTATTAGGCGCCGTGGCTAATGCATTCGCCCACACGGTATACATAGGGTCGGACGTTTGTGCCTGTTCGCTGGCTATCACTTCAGAGCGCAGCAATACGTATCCGGTTGGGTTTTGCGGATCGGGTTGGGGGTTAACTGCCAAAGTGGGGGCGCTGATGATACTGAGCAGGCAGAGCCCAAGAGTCGGTTTCATTGTAGAGTTCCTTTTTTTTGATTAGTTAGAGGTCGCTACTTAGATGCTCATCCTGCATTCTTTTTATTTAGTAGCGAAAAAAACTATAGAAAAAGGGTGGAATGAGTACGAGTCGAACGTGAGAAACGAATAGTAACTATTGTCGTGATGCGAGGCACCTCTGATCCTATGTGAGGATTGAGCAGTGATGTTGCTTAGAAATATGACCGAGAGCGAAATAAAAAACCGATATGAGGTCGGCTTTTTATCGGGCAGTGAAGTGAATTTTTTCTACTTCTTGTCTATTGAAGATCCAAAAGCGCCGCGACTGAGCGCTCGACGATGTCACAGACAGAGCCGTCAATATTGATTGTCAGGGTTTGTGGTTCACTCTCTGGACGTTCAAGAATATCAAATTGGCTGCTAATCATATTTTCTTTCATAAAGTGACCGTCCCTTTGGCGCATTCTTTGCAAAATCAGCTCCTGATGACCATCTAAAAACAAAAATGTGACATTATGATTGTCGCCACGAATGATCTCTCGATAGGATTGTTTGAGTGCCGAGCAGACAATGACCGCATGTTCATTGTTTTGTTCCAGACTATAGGCCGCATCATGAATTCGCTCTAGCCAGGGAGCTCGGTCTTCGTCTGTTAATGGGCAGCCTTGTGACATTTTTTCAATGTTACTTTTAGGGTGAAGATCATCACCATCAATAAATTTTCGGTTTAGCCGTTCAGCCAATTGAGCGCCCACAGTACTTTTACCACATGCAGTGACTCCCATGACAATAATGCTACTTCCTTTCATCTAATCTCCTCTACAGAAACCTGCGCGCTCTCTCATTTTTTGAAATCGCTTATAAATTAATGTTTATCTTATAAATGTTATGGGTAACATGTTACTGGTAACGTCGAGAAATGTGAAGTCACATATAAAACAGCATGGAATGAAGAGTAAGTGAATCGTGATTGGGCACGCGCTTGCTGTCACTGGAATGAATGTCTTTAGGGGATAAAAATGGCCAATAATTACCGAGCAATCGCAAAATCGGTTGTTGAACACTTAGGGGGAAAGGACAACGTTTCCGCCTTAACACACTGTATGACTCGATTACGATTTGTTGTACATCATTCTGAAAGCGTGGATATCGAAAGCTTAAAAACACTGAAAGGTGTCATGGGGGTGGTAGATAATGGCGACAAAGTACAGGTTATTATTGGTAATGAAGTGTCTTATGCCTACCAAGAGATCATGGCTATCTGCAATATGGCTGCTGACAGTGGGGCAGCAGTGCCAGTCAAAAAAGAGAAGCTAACTGCGAAGTCTGTGGGTGCGAAAATGTTGGATGCCCTCGTGGGCACGATGTCTCCACTGATTCCGGCGATCATTGGTGGTTCGATGGTGAAACTGCTGGCAATGGTGCTGCAAATGACAGGTTGGATGGAGCCAAACGCGCCAACACTGATCATTTTAAACGCCATTGGTGATGGGGCGTTCTTCTTCCTACCAGTGATGGTCGCGGCATCTGCCTCGGTTAAATTTAAAACTAATATGTCGCTGTCTATTGCCATCGCGGGTGTGCTTATTCATCCAAACTTTATGGCACTGATGGAGCAAGCTGCTCAGGGTCAGCATGTTGATTTCTTTGGCATACCTATTACGTCAGTGAAATACACCTATACGGTGATTCCTGTACTGGTGATGACTTGGGTGCTTTCTTATATCGAGCGTTGGGTGGATAGTATTACACCTGCGGTAACGAAGAACTTCCTAAAACCAATGTTAATTGTCTTAATTTCCGCACCAATTGCAATTGTTCTGATTGGTCCATTTGGTATTTGGGTTGGTACGGCTCTATCTGCACTGGTTTACACGATTTACAATACATTAGGTTGGTTGTCGGTTGCGATTATGGGGGCACTTTGGCCGCTATTAGTGCTCACTGGCATGCACCGAGTTTTCACCCCAACCATCATTCAAACTATTGCAGAAACAGGCCGAGAGGGCATGGTTATGCCATCTGAAATTGGTGCCAATATTGGCATGGGTGGAGCGTGTCTAGCCGTTGCCTACAAAACGAAAAACAGCGCACTAAAGCAAACGTCACTCGCAGCAGGTGCGTCCGCTATTTTTGCCGGCATTTCAGAGCCTGCGCTTTACGGGGTACTCGTTCGCCTTAAACGTCCACTTATCGCAACCATGATTACAGGCTTCATCGTTGGCGGTCTAGCTGGAATGGCGGGGATTGCTAGTCACTCTATGGCGGCGCCAAGTCTCTTTACTAGCGTGCAGTTTTTTGATGTTAATGATCCCATGAGTATTGTCTGGGTCTTTGGTCTGATTGCGTTGTCGATCGTTCTTTCATTCGTGCTCACACTGATGTTGGGGTTTGAAGATATTCCAGAAGATGACAGCGATTACAATTCAGTATCGCTACAAGAAGAGTCGGAAAAAGACGCTAAAGGTAAAGTCACCACAGCACCAGTCACCGCTTAAGTCGCGCGTACCGTGTTGTTAGGCAATTTACTATTCAAGTCACCGAGGGTATCGGTGACTTTTACTGTTTAGAGGGCGTTATGTCAGAGATACAATTTCCCCACGACTTTCTGTGGGGTGGTGCAATTGCTGCCAATCAATCAGAAGGTGCTCATCGAGCGGGCGGAAAAGGATTAACCACGGTTGATATGATCCCATACGGCGAAAACCGTATGCCAATAAAACTGGGTCAAGTTGAACAGGTTGAGTTGAGCGAAGAGGAATTTTACCCTAGCCACAATGCGATCGACTTTTATCATCGCTATAAAGAAGACATTGCACTGCTTGCTGAAATGGGCTTTAAAGTGTTCCGTATGTCGATTGCATGGAGCCGAATCTACCCTAAGGGTGATGAATTAGAGCCAAATCAGGCTGGGCTGGACTTTTATCGCGGTGTATTTGAAGAGTGTAAAAAATATGGCATTGAGCCGCTAGTCACGCTATGTCACTTTGATGTGCCTATGCACTTGGTTAACGAATATGGCTCGTGGCGAAGCCGTAAAATGATCGAGTTCTTTAGTCGCTATGCTCGTACTTGCTTTGAGCAATACAAAGGTTTGGTTAAGTACTGGCTCACTTTCAATGAAATTAATATCCTTCTCGCCAGTCCATTTTCTGGTGCAGGACTACTGTTTCAAGAGGGTGAAAATCATGACCAAGTGAAATACCAAGCGGCTCACCATGAGTTAGTGGCGAGTGCGCTAGTTACCAAGATTGCGCACGAAGTGGATCCGCAAAACCAAGTAGGTTGTATGCTGGCTGGTGGTAATTTCTACCCTTACTCTTGTAAGCCTGAAGATGTATTGACGGCCATGGAGAAAGATCGCGAAAATCTATTTTTTATTGATGTTCAGTCACGTGGTTATTATCCATCCTATGCTCAGAAAGTCTTCGATCAAAAAGGCGTCGTTCTTGAGACGGAAGAGGAAGACTTTGAAATTTTAGCCAATACTGTCGACTTCATTTCGTTTAGCTACTACGCCTCTCGCTGTGCTTCTGCTGATATGAATGAAGGCAATACCAGCGCTGCGAATGTCGTTAAGTCGATTAAAAATCCGCATCTGCCAGCAAGTGACTGGGGCTGGGTTATCGATCCTACGGGGTTACGTATCACCATGAACACGCTATACGACCGCTATCAAAAGCCACTGTTTTTGGTTGAGAATGGTTTAGGGGCAAAAGATAGCCTAGATGAGAATGGTGAGATTAATGACGATTACCGTATCGATTATCTGCGAAAACACATCAAGGCGATGCATGATGCAATGACGGATGGCGTACCTTTGATGGGCTTTACGCCTTGGGGGTGTATTGATCTTGTTGCCGCTTCAACCGGTGAAATGACCAAACGTTACGGGTTTATCTACGTTGATCGCGATAATCTTGGCGGCGGCACATTAAACCGCATACCGAAAAAATCCTTCTATTGGTATAAAAAAGTGATTGCGACTAATGGTTGCGATCTCGCTTAGTTCTTCTTTCTAGTAGACTAACGAAATTAAATAAAAATGGCTTAAGTTTCCACTTAAGCCATTATAAGCATTTAGTTCCACTGACTTGAGTTCTAATTATACAAAACGGTGATGAAGCCAATAACCATCAGCCACAACGGTATCTCTTGTCGTCGTTTTTAGTATCCTTTCAAGCTTCTCTTTGGGCGCAGCAACGCAATATGCTGGTCTAAAGCGTTCAAATCGCCAACTATCAGACAACTTACCGCCATCGACAGAATCAAAACCAAGTTTATCGATTAATTCAGTAACCATCTTTTTCGCTTTTTGGTCATTTGATGCAATAGGAATAGCGCGACGATCCTTTGCGCCTTCTGGGCGTGCATCTCGGCGTAAATCTTCAACGGTAATCGAATTAAATGCTTTAACAACCGTTGAGTCGGCTAAATAGCTAGCCACAAGTTCACTGGTTGTCATTCTCAAGTTATTTAACTCGGTGATGTAACCATCTCTATGTGGAAAGTAGTTCAGCAAATCCAGTACAACCTTTCCTTTCAACTGTTCCTTAGGAAGTTTGTTGAAAGAATAAAGCGGCACTGCAATGACAATAACATCGCCAAACTCTGCAACTTGCCGCGCCGTTCCGGCCTCGCAGCCTAGTCTATTAGCAGCAACCGTTAGTGTTTCCGGCCCTCTAGAGTTGCTTAACATGACAGATAGTCCACCATCTAAAGCGTGTTTTGCAAGAGCCTGTGCCATAGCTCCTGCACCGATAAAGCCTATTTTCATATTATCTCTCTTTCAGGGTTATAGGTTTTATGAGTTTTAAAATGCTAAATCTCACGTTGGATAAAACTAATATTTCACAGTGAATTAAAAAGCAAGCAATAGACAATATATTGTTTCTTCATCGGACGAACAGTTTTAAGGAAATGCCTATTGATAGACGGAAGTTAACCATAAATAAATGAGAAAACACATGTCGAAACAAGTCATCTAAAGCTTGCCAAATATTAATATTCACCTCAAAACAAGGAGAGTATAAACTCTACGTAACTCCATTGATAAGAAATGAAATATATCGTCTGTTACGCCACTTGAGCATCTATTTTTAGTTCTTCTTGTAACTTATCTATTATAAAATCATGCATTGCTCCTAGGGTTGAAAAGGGAGATTCTTCGATTCCCAGATCACGTTCATTGGCCAACCTTAATTTAAAACCAAATTGTGAGTGAATTTGTTTTTCAACGTCTGCGATGATAGTTATCAGACTAAGTGAATCGAGTTGTCCATCCTGAGTATAGAGAACCGTATCACTACCTTTAGACAGATCTACGGGTTCATCTAAGAATAGACTTTGTTCTTCAATTGCTTCAATCAATAAATCTAGAATTTCTTTATTCATCATATTATCCATAATAAAATTCAATTCACTAAACCGTATTGTAAGAATGACTTCAAAACGAATTTAGTAGAGTTCTAACCTCAATGAATTCACCATTCTTTAGGTGCTTACATTTTTGTTCTTGTACGATTTTATATATATCTTCAGCACGCTTCCCTGCAGATACTACATACCCAGGAATTTGAAAGCGTTGTTTTAAACGCACATGGTCTGGAAACAAACTCACATTCGGATGGTTAACGATGTTGTGAGATAAATGAGTGTCGACATTACACATACCTAGCACTGCAAAAAACACATCTGGATACTCTTGAGCATAGACACCACTCAGTGCTTCTAAAGCAGCCTTAGACATACTATAAGCTAACATTCCAGCTCGATATCGACGGCCCGCAATGGACGCTGAAACAACAACCAATGCAGGTTTATGTTTCATATTCAACAGCACATCTAAAAGCAATTTGTTCGCAATTGCATTGATGTTCATGACAGTCACTACGTCGTTTAACGAAGTGTTACTAGCATACTCTGGTGAATTACCCGTTGCGCCAGCATTTAAGTAGAGCGTGTCAAACTCTGCGTTTTCTAATGCTGCGAAATTGCTATCAATAACCTCGTTTAGCTGAGTTAGACAGCCGAAGTCTGCTTGGATTAAAACAAAGTTGTCGTGTCCTGCTATCTGCTCAGGGCAATGGCGAGCCATTCCAATTACAGTATCGCCTTTTTGGAGATGCAGAGTCGCTAACGCAAGTCCAATACCATCACTTACACCGCTAATAAATACACTTGCCATGTCCTTAAGCCTTTTCCTTCCTTGCCACTATTTCTTAGAATTTCCCAGCAATGAATCCACCATCAACGGACAACAGCGAGCCTGTGGTATAGGAAGCGTCATCACTCAGCAAGAAGTTAATAGACGCTGTCACTTCTTCAGGCTCTGCAAAACGGCGTAGCGCTGTATTACGATATTTTTCTGCCGTCGCTTCAGGGTTTGCTCGTAGGCGTTCTTCAGTATTCATCCCACCCATTGTCGGCCCAGGGCAAACTGCATTTACACGGACAAGTTTCTTACCTTCTTTAGGTACGCCACACTCAATTGCTGCGATTTGTGTGAGTATATTCAACGCGGCTTTGCTGACTGAATAAGCACTTTGTCGTGGCTGACCTAAAATACCACCGCATGACGAAACGTTTACGATTGAACCACCATTGCCTTTTTGCATTAACTGAATTTGACGCGACATAAAGTGTAGTGGACCAACCAAGTTGATATTCAGAACGCGTGTCCATTCTTGTAAATCTAACTCACTGACTGATGCTCGCTTAGTGGTGATACCTGCGTTATTGACGGCTAAATCCAAACGACCATGTTCTTTTTCAATCAATTCAAACAACGCGTTTACAGCCTTTTCGTCTGTCACATCTAATTGGACATAGCGAGATTGAGCCCCCAGTTTTTCTTGAGCCAACAGCCCATCTTTTTTATTTCGACCTGTAAAGTAGACAAATGCACCTTCGTTCACCAATTTCTTGGCCACATTAAAGCCAATACCACGTGTTCCACCTGAAACTACAGCGACTTTATTTTCATATTGCATTACTAAATTCCCATATATTTATTTTGAATGTGTTGTGGTCGTAAATAGTCTGGATTTACGCAACAATAAACTCTATCTGCTAGAGGTTCTTTCTTATCTCTCAAGCAGTAAGAATCCCATTGACAGTGATTAATCTCTTTCACTTGCCCTGCTAGTGCTTTATTAACAAATTGATGATCCGCTACAATCGAGCGTCCGAATCCAACAAAGTCGGCATCTCCACTAGCAATGATCTCTTCGGCTATTTCCAAGTTTCCGATATTGGCAGAAAAGCCGATCGGAATGTTGGTATGCTGTTTCAAAAATCGGCTCGCTCGGCGACAGGATTCCAGCGTGTATTCTGGGTTTCCAAGAAACTTCCCGAATGTTTCTGCCACGCCGTTAGCGCAGGTCACCGCATCCGCCCCCGCTCGTTCGATTGCTACTATCACATCGCCGAGTTGTTCTACCTCAAGCCCTTCTGAACCCAGGCCATCATCAACTTGTAAGCGCACGAAGATCACAAGGTCTTCTTGGATAACTGCTTTCACTCGCTTTAGTACTTCGAGTAGCAGTCGCGCGCGATTCATTGCGCATCCACCCCACTTGTCGGTTCTTTTATTTGACTTAGGTGATAAAAAGCTGCTCAACAAATAACCATTCGCCGCATGGACTTGCAGAGCTGGCGCTCCCACACTCAACGCCAATCTGGCGGCTTGTTCAAAGTGCTCGATGTATGAGGCTATTTGTGCTTCGCTTAGTAACGTTGCATCCCCGGAGCCATAATGTTGTAACTGCGCAGATAGTAGAAAATGCCGATCATTTGCAGCTTCAAAAATAGGTTGAAGGTCTAACGCATGCTGCTCCGAAACTAGCTTCTGGCTTCTGTCTGTATATTGCGAAGATGCATCGACCGACGCGTTACCCAAAAAGCCGAAGCCACAGCCTCCATCCATGATTGATTCATAGACATCAAAAAACTCCTGCAGAGGTCTGCCTTCGTGGTCGCAAAGATCAAACCCCACAGAAGAAAAGTACATACGGTTTGTAGTTTTACCGTGTTTGCCAAGTTTCAGAGGCTTCAGCAAATTGGGGTACTTAGAATGATAAATCGTCATACATGTTTACCTTGTTTGCTAAAGTTTTTTGAGAAAACTGCGTTTGATAATTTCTTTGAGCGTTTCTATTTCCTCATAACTCACATTGTTAAATAACCAGCTCACGTGGCTTTGTTCGTCGCGCTCATGCTGCAATTTGGCTGTGAAGTGAAGTTTATTGTCATAGATTAAGTTCAAATAGACGCTGTCTTCGTTGTCGAACGAAATAGCACTGGTTTTGCATCCGGAAAGACCGATGTCCTGCAAATCAACAAGCGCTTGCTTCCCGCAACCACTGCTAAGAAGTGCTGTAATCGGTGCAATCGATAATGGTGAGAATCGCTCTTCTTCGCCAAATAAGTTGACGTTACGCGCCATCTTAAAACGTTTTAAAGAGATGACAGGAGCCAAAGAGTTAATACGCGCGATTAATATGCCTTTTTGGTAGAAAGAAGCGCTATAAAGTACTTCTTTCGGTTTTTGGGTGTCACCTAGAGTGAGATCATCAACAACAATCTCTATGGGGTACATGAGTTCTGCGTAATTGTAAAACTTCGCATTGAGCTCGTTAAGACTTACCGTGACTTGTCCAAGTTGTTGCTGAGAAAAGCTATATAATTGGTAATAGATAGTTTGTCTTGCCGCCTCAAGTAACATGATTCCCGGTACATGTTCATGAGGTTTTCGATAAAAGAAGTAATGATCGCCTCGGTTCACAAACTGAAAACTGTGCGAATGACGAGCTACCTTGTGATGCGTAAGAAATGCTGACACGTTTTCATCATTTATATCGATTCGTTCGGCAGTATCCTGAGGTAGACCCGCTCTAATCGATTCGACAATTTGAGCCGGGACGCCACGCATAGGGTCATTCGCTGAAAGCGCAATCACTTCATCAAAGCTAACACCTGCACCGCCTGACATAGTTTTTGGCAGTCTCAGAACATATTCGTTGTTTGCCAATGGTTCATACAAACTGTTCAGCATAACTATTGCAGGGTCAGTAGCTATGTTCTCCTGAGACGAAGTAAATCGAACAGGCAGCAACTTTCTTGGATCACTAAGCAAGACATCATCTGCTTTGTGTTTATGCATCAATTTTGGCGAAATAGGCGGTATAACTGACATTTCTAACTTCCTTATACTTTCGTGGTTACATCGTATTTTTCAAGCCAACGATTCATCCATAGAGCCATCTCTATCCCTCCACGATTATATGGCTGGCTTATTTCACTCACTCCACGATCAATCAGCAGTTTTGCCTTTTTGGAATCAATAAAGTCTCTTGCTGGTGAACTGGTATCATCCATCAAACCCGCAAGTTCATCACGAAGCCCTTGTTCGTAGGAGCGATCTTGCGTTGCCGGATACGGTGTTTTCACTCGGTGTACGATACTGTCTGGCAGTAAAGGGGCTGTTGCTGCACGCAACAAGCTCTTCTCTCGTCCATCGTAGGTTTTCATAGACCAAGGAGTATTGAAGACGTAGTCGACCAATCGATGGTCACAGAAAGGTACGCGCACCTCTAAACCTACTGCCATGCTCATACGGTCATTTCTATCAAGTAAGGTGGGTAAGAAGCGAGTAAGTGCTAGGTAAGAGACTTGTCTCAAACGTCTTTCGTTTTCAGCTTCGCCTGCAAGTACAGGCACCTCAGCCAAGGCTTCTTGATAGCGCTTATCTCGATATTCATCGCGGTTTAATGAGTGAACAAAGTCTTTATTAAGAAGTTGAATACCACCAAAGTAACGAGACGAACCTGCTGTTAACCAAGGGAAGGTATTGGCCGAAATTGCCGCAGGGTTTCTAAACCATTGGTACCCGCCAAAAACCTCATCAGCAGCTTCGCCAGAGAGCGCAACTGTCGAATGTTTTTTGATCCCTTGGAACAGCAAATACAAAGACGGCCACATATCTCCCCAGTAGGCAGGCGGAGCATCAACACCGTGTAAAACAAGATTACGTACGGAGTTCTCTAGCATCTGGTTGCTGTTTAGAAGAAGCTCGGTATGTGCAGTGCCAACGTGTTTGGCCAGCATTCGCGCAAAAGGCGCATCCGGAGCACCTCGGACACCGTCTGCCGAAAAATTATCCATGTTGTGGGTGAAATCTACTGAGAAAGAAGGGAATTGCCTTTTTTTCGCATGCCTTACCGCTAAAGCGGTAATCGCAGAGGAGTCTAATCCTCCAGATAACAATGAGCAGATAGGAACGTCAGAAATCATTTGTCTTTTAACAGTGTCTGACAAAATTTCTCTAACTGTCGCTATCGTTAGATCTAGCGAATCATGGTGTTCTCTTGCACTCAGCTTCCAGTAGGCTTGTTTTTTCAAACCTTGGCGGTTGAATGTAAGAATATGACCGGGGCGCACTTCATACATACCGTCATAAGGCGATAACTCAGGCGTTTTTACCATATCTAAGATTTCACAAAAGCCAGTGTTTGATACCTGAGCGTAGACATAAGGGTTTTCAAATAAGGCTTTTGGCTCAGAGCCAAACACAATACCTGTGTCGGTTTGATAGTAGTATAGCGGTTTAACCCCTAGACGGTCCCGAATGAGAGTAAGTTGCTGTCGATGAACATCCCAAATAGCGATGGCAAACATACCGTTGAGGTGTTCAGCCACACGCTCCTTCCAGTGTAAATAACCTTTTAGTAATACCTCCGTATCACTGTTTGTTTCGAAGGTATAGCCGTAACCCACGAGCTGTGAGCGCAACTCTCTGAAGTTGAAGATTTGACCATTAAATGCAACAACGGAAGGTTGCCCTTCCACGTTTTGAGCTAGCATTGGTTGAACGCCGTGTTCAACGTCAATAATGGACAAACGTCTATGACCTAACGCTGCATAGCTGTCACACCATGTTCCTCTCGCATCTGGTCCTCGATGAGATAAGGAGTCCGTCATTCGATCGACAATTTGAGTTCGCTCTGGAAAGTGTCGTTGAAAATCAATCCATCCAGTAATACCGCACATTATTTTCTTCCTTATAAATCTAACTATCTGGGATAAATACTACGTAACTGCGTCAACTTCTACTGGTGCTATTAATGCCGTATCGGATAGATTTACGTGCATCGCATTCCATGCCAACCCGACACCAAACCCACAAAGTACGATATCGTTTCGCTCATTCAGGTTTGCTCTTCGCGTAAGAAGTAATGGAATTGACGTAGAGTTAGTGTTTCCAATTCCGTTTACATCAATAGGAACTTTGCATGTTTCTACTTCAAGGAGGCTGATCAAGTAGTTCAACAAGAATTCATTGGGTTGGTGCAGAGCAAAGAGATCGACGTTGTCTTTTTTGATGCCCACTTGGTCGAGGAGCGCATTCACCACTTCTGGCACACGCTTGAGCGCAAAGCTCATCACTGCAGCACCATCCATTTCTAAGGTGGCTATAGAAGCCGTGCTTTGTGCGCCCTTTTCGTAGTTGATTTTCACACCCAGCATGTCTGCTCCGGAGCCATCAGTACCATTGATGAAATTGACAGTTTCCGTACCACTACCGATCAAGGTTGCAGACGCTGCATCACCAAACAACATGCGTACTTGATAGTTCGTATCATCAACTAGACGCGTGTTGACATCTCCAGTACATAGCAGTACTTTTTTGAATGCACCAGATGAGATAAGAGACGCTGCTTGAATCATGCCGTTTACATACCCCGCACAGCCATCGTTGACCGTTGCGACAAAACATCCTGGCTTCAAACTAAGCTTATGGTGAACGGCAAAGGCAGTTCCTGGGCTCCAACTATCGGGCGTTTGAGTAACGACTATAAGGCCGTCAATGTCGTCAGAGGTAACATTCACATTGTTCAACAATTGCTGAGCGGCGGCGGTTATCAGCGCTTCGGTTGACAAACCATCTGCAGTGCGAATAGCGCTGATCCCAGTTCCTCTCGCCACACGTGCAGCATTTTTCTCGCCATACATGGCTGAAAAATCTTCCTTGCCAATAGTGTTTACAGGGAGCGCTGCTGTTATCGCTTCAATGCGAATACCTGAAATCGCTTTGAATTCCATCTTATTTGTCTTTTGAGTTATTTATTAAAGAAATGAAATCATTTACGGTTGCGAGTTTCGACACATCATCCATGGACAACTGTGCGCCAGTGTATTTTGTAACTAAAGCAGCAGCCGATAGCATGGCGAAAGAGTCCCAATGGGCGCTTCCAGTTAACTCCGTGTTAGTTTGCACTTCTTCACTTGTAACATCCAAAATGATTGATATTTCTTCTTTTAAGTTTTCAAAACTCAATTTCATTACCAAATTCCCTGTTTTTAAGGTGCAAGTAACCCATTGCTGTGCTGTACACAGCAATGTTTTGCAGTTACTTATTAATTAAATTAGTTAGATAACGTAGAGGGGTTACTCTGTAGCCACACTCACAGATTGATCATCATCTTCAGATTGATTTTTATTCTCGCAAGTTAATGCGGATGCGATACACAAAATAAATGCGGATATTGCGCCGTAGAGAACCACCCAGCTAAAGCCATATGTCAAAATTTCACTCGCTGCTTGTGTAGTGATACCGAGCGATTCAGCCGCAGCGATGTTGCCTGATGCCAATGCATCTGCAATAGGCATAATTTCTGTGTCACTGATATTCAGAATACCTTTCAAGCTCTCAAAGACTCCGTTTACCAAAATGTATCCCATGATTGCAATATTGACGGCCAATGAGATCATCCGAGCACTAAACTCCATACCCGAAGCCATGCCTGCTCTTTCTGGTGGGAGTGAACCCGTTGCAGTGTTTGTTACTGGCGTGTTCGTCAAACCAAGACCAATACCCGCTATGACACAACCCGGTAGTAACGTCATCCACGATGTTCCTTGCAATCCAATCGCGAACCAAATTGAAGCAAAACCGGCAGAAATAGTGAGCAAACCTAGGGGAATAACAAACCCTGGCCCTTTGTTTTGAAGCATGCGTTCAGCATAGGGAGGTACGACAATAGTAGGAACAGTTAATGCTAGTACCGTTAAGCCCGATACCACGCCGCTATAACCCAGTACAGATTGGAGATAAATTGGGAAATAAATTACGAATGGCCAAAAGCTAAAGTTCATTCCACTCGCACCAAATAATGCACCAGAGAAATTGCGAACTTTAAATGCTGAGAAGTCAAACATTGGACGCTCTACTTTGTTTTCAATAATAATAAACAAAATAAAGCTCAAAATACTGCCAGAAAGAATTGCCAAGCCTGCATTACTTGTAATGCTGGTTTCATGACTTTGAATAATAAGGTAGACCAAACCAAATACTGACAACGACAAGGTGATCATTCCACCGAAGTCCATCTTAACAGCGTTAGGGTCAGAAGATTCAGTGACGCCTTTTTTCGCCAAGATCATAGTAACTAACGAAATAAGAACATGAATGAGGAATACCCATTCCCAGCTGGCAAGTTCAAGGATGATGCCACCTACAATAGGACCAAAACCCAAACCAAGACCAAATATAATGCCCCAGGTAGCAAACGCTGCACCTCGCTCTGGTCCATTTGGGAACTGATTAGAAAGCACCGCAACCTGACAAGACAGCATCGCTGCTGCACTCAGGCCTTGTAAAAAACGGGCAGTGATAAGTACCGGCGCACTTGTTGCAATACCACAAAGCAATGATGCAATAGCAAAAACAAAGATACCTGCAATAAAAATGCGTTTACGACCGTATCGATCCGCAAATGCCCCCATAGCAACTAAAACTGAACACATTGCAATGGTGTAAGCATTCATGATCCACTGGAGTTGCTGAAAGTCTGCAGGTAGTAGGTCTTTCAACGTCGGTAATATAGAAGGGATACTGGTTATTTCTAACCCCAGCATGACTGCAGATAAACACACAGCAGCCAATGCTATTTTATTTTTAGCTGATATAGCGGAAAACATTTTACACTCCATTTCAATCCTCAAAGTAGCGTAGAGAATCGTTGTAACTTGCAAGAGCACCAACCGTGGTTGCTCTCATTAAGGGAGTAAAATGTAGCAGTTTATTGACATTATCTAAATAAATGTTCCAATATTTCAGTCATAACAAAACGTAATTATTGTTTTAAATACAAAGCCTTACATTTCTGTTTTAAAAGTTTAAAAAACAAGATGTAACTCGGAAATCAGTCTAAACATAGTAGTAAAGGAGTTATGTATATGATTAGCCTAGACCTTGATTCAATTCGCGCATTTTTAGCAATTAATGATCACAAAAGCTTCACCAAAGCGGCGGACTCTATGGGCAGCACTCAAGCCACACTTAGCGTTAAGCTTAAAAGGCTGGAGAATAAGCTCGGCGTACAATTAGTAGAAAGAACGCCAAGACAAGTACGCTTATCTTCTGCAGGAGAAGCTTTTTTACCAGAGGCACGTGAACTTATTTCAGCCAATGACAGAGCTATTGCAAGCCTGTCCTCGCCTAGACGGAAATTCAAACTTGGTGTTGGGTGTCATGTATTTGGCCCAGAAATGCAAATGGTATTATCTCGCTTAAAAGAGGCTGACCCTAGTTTACAAATAGAATTATCGGTAGAAAGCTCTACAATATTGACCGAGCTATGTAATTCGGGCTCTCTTCATGCGGTGATTATTCGAAGTGACGATGGGCGCTATGACGGTGAAGAGTTATGCCCAGAGTATTTTGGTTGGTATGCTTCCGCCCAGTTTGATTACGATCATCAGGGGCCTTTGCCTATTGCAAACCTGAAAGAGCATTGCGGAATGCGGAATGTAGCAATGCAGGTTTTAGATAAATTTAAAATACAATGGCATGAAGCCTTTATTGGAAATAATATGACTGCTATCGTTACGGCAATTGAAGCAGGTATGGCTGTAGGGATCTTTCCCCACCGAGCCGCTCCTCGCACATTGATAGAAGTTTCTAAAAAGTTTGGGTTACCTAAAATCCCACCTTCCTCAGTATTAATATACTCGGCCTACAAAGACAAACAAACCAGAAGCATAATGAAACTTATCGTTAAAACATTTTCAGATTTATACCCGTGATCATTGAAGATGCTTGATGCTCAGCGATATGAGGATCATGCTACGAACCATGAAAGTAACTCTGACTAAGAAGCAAAAACATGAACTCGAAATTCAGCACGATAAAACGCGTGACGGTCGAGTGCGTGACCGCATTAAAGCGGTACTGCTTGCTTCTGAAGGTTGGAGTACTGCCATGAGCGCATTCATGAAACGACCGTTCTCCGTCACCTTGACGATTACGCGCAGTCCGAGAAACTCAAACCTTTCGATGGCCTCTTGCTGTAGGCAACGCATTTTGATTAAACAATGTGGACAGTGAGCCTATGTTGCCTTTGAGGGGAGTGATTTTGCAGGTGTTTTGGCTGACAGATAAATCTGTCGGTGTATAGACATTGCTTGGTTGTATGAAATACATAAATTCACCTAGAAAAAACACTGGCCACACATACATGTATCGCCAGTGATTGATTATTTTCCAGATTTATTTATGTGTGTAAGATGCTTTTCCTACACTAACCTCTCATGGTAACGAACTCTTCCGAGCCCGTAGGGTGGATAGCTACTACCGCATCAAAGTCCGCTTTGGTTGCGCCCATCTTCATCGCAACGGCAAAACCTTGAATCATTTCATCGACAGTAAAACCAATACCGTGTAAGCCCACTACGGTTTCTTCAGGGCCAGCACAGACCAACTTCATTTTGCATGGTTGACGGTGCTTCGTCACTGCGGTGTACATTGCTGTGAAGCCAGAGGTGTACACCTTGACGTTTTCTTTGCCGTACTTCTCTTCAGCTTCTTGTGTTGTCAGACCAATGGTGCCAATAGGTGGGTGGCTAAAGACGACGGTTGCCACTAAGTCATAATCCATTTTTGCGTCAGGTTTGTTGTTGAACAGACGCTCAGACAATTGACGACCGGCTTTTACTGCCACTGGAGTTAACTCGATACCGCCTTCCATAATATCGCCGACACAGTAAATGCCTTCAACATTAGTGGTTTGGTACTCATCTACTTTGATGTAACCACGATCATTGGTTGCCACGCCGGTTGCACTTAGGTTAATGGCATCGGTGGCTGGGTGACGGCCAATGGCCCAAATAAGTTGGTCAACGTTTTGTGTGTTGCCGTTTTCTAGATGGAGAGTTAGGCTGCCATCGGCTTCTTTCACCACTTCTTTTGGTACAGAGTGCGTATGCAGTGTTGGACCTTCGGTGTTCATCACCTCAACTAAGGTTTCAATGATCATTGGGTCAAAGCTGCGAAGTGGGGATTCTTTACGACAGAACAAATGCGTTTCTGTGCCTAGTGCGTGCAATACGCCAGCGATTTCAACGGCAATATAACCAGCACCAATCACTGCGACGCGTTTTGGTTGTTCGTTAAGCTCAAAGAAGCCGTTTGAATCAATGCCGTGCTCTGCACCAGGAATGTTTGGAATGCTTGGGCGACCACCAACGGCGATAAGAATGTGGTCAGCGGTATAGTGCTCACCATTTACTTCTACCGTTTTAGCGTCAACAAATTTGGCAAATCCTTTGATGACATGGACGTTGTTATTACCAAGTACACGGTCGTAAGACTGATGGATTCGACCAATGTAGGCTTGACGATTCTCAACCAGTTTACTCCAATCAAAGCCTTTCACTTCAACATCAAAGCCATAATCTTCAGCGTATAGGTTCATGGCTTCTGCTACTTGAGCACCATGCCACATCACTTTCTTTGGTACGCAACCAACGTTGACGCAAGTGCCGCCAAGATCTTGCGCTTCAATTAGCGCAACTTTAGCACCGTACATTGATGCTCGGTTTGCCGATGCAATACCGCCGCTGCCGCCACCAATACAGATATAGTCAAAATGAGTCGCCATTACGTTCTCCGAAAGCTGATTAATTTTATGATTTGTTTATAACAAGAACATTGGGGTGAGCATCGTTGAACTCAATATAGCCGTCATGTTTTGTTAAAGAATCGCTATCTCTATCATAAATCGAGTCTAGCAACTTTAGCCAATGGGAAAAAGTGGCATTGATTATGAGTAATAACGATTAATGGTAAGGGTATTGAGAGAATGTTGATTTATTCTTGCTCAGCCCTTGCTATTACAAGGGCTGGTGGATTTTGGTGTCCATTCTAATATTGATGGTTATTGGCGTAGAAAGGACATAGCGTTGTTGATGGGATTAACCGCAACAACGGCTAGTGCCGCAACCACGTTGTGCTTGTATATCTTTTCCATCCGCAAGATAGGTATTGGTCAGATAGAAATCACCAAATAATGCTAGAAAATCGTCAGACACCGTTTTCTCAATCAACCCTGTCGCGAGCAGGTTGTGCTGCCAAGTTTGCATTTTTGGTAGACCACATAAAAAGTCGAAGCCAGAGTGCTGTTTTACGATTGACGCACGATGCAGTAAAGGTAACCAAGCGAGATCGACATGACTTAACGTATCCGATTTAAAGAACGCAGACTTACCTGAAAGCTGGTTTTCTGCTTTGGTAAAAGCGGCTATCAGTTTTTCCGCGCGAGCATCAAATGTTGCTTTATCTTTACTGCTCATCGTGCCGCATTGCGGCAAATAGTGTTTAGACCCTAAGTAGCTCCAAGCTCGGTCTAATGCACGCTGTTCATTAGTGACCCCTTGCTCTAATGGGCCGTATTCGTCTTCGATGTATTCGATGATGGCATCAGATTCAAACAAACTGATACCGGATTCCGTCACCATAACAGGGACTTGACCATTGGGTGAGATATCTAGAAACCATTGAGGTTTTTCTTTTAGGCTGATGTACTCGATCTCATAAGGGATCTGTTTTGCTTCCAGTGCAGCAGTTACTCGTTGAACAAACGGACAAATCTTAAAGCTAACAATTTTAATCATTTGGTTTCTCACTAGGGTTAATAATAGGGAGTACGGGTGTACTTTCTCTAGTAAGACGAGGCGCAACGGAAAAAGACGAAATTAATTTCAATAAAGTGGAAATAATGTTGGAAAGCAGAGAGGGGTAGAGATAAAAAGGCGAAATCTTATGTTTAAAAACAAGAGATTACGCCTTTATACAGTTCAAATGATTGAATCGTGATTATTCAGGAACAATCCATTCAACTTTAAAGTGCCCCGTCGCTGGGGCGATCTTGTCTTTTAGATAAGGCAAGATGGCATTCATTTGCTGCTCTAGCATCCACGGAGGGTTTACAACAATCATTCCTGATGCGGTCATGCCTCGCTCATTGGTATCCGGCGATACGCCTAACTCAATTTGCAGGATTTTACGAATGCCTAAGCCTTGTAGCCCCTCAATCATGTCTTCGATATCGACACGGTTCACTACTGGATACCAAACGGCATAAATACCCGTTGCCCAACGTTTATAGCTTTGTGCAATGGCGGTGACGACATCGCGGTACTCTTTCGCCAGTTCGTAAGGTGGGTCGATTAGGACCAAACCGCGTCGTTCTGCTGGTGGAAGGCTACCTTTAAGGCGTTGAAAACCATCTTCTTTAAATATTTTCACTTGGCGATCGCGGTGAAACTCTTGCTCAAGTAATGGGAAGTCACTTGGGTGAAGCTCCGTTAACATCATGCGATCTTGTGGGCGAAGGTGAGCGCGTGCGACTCTAGGAGAGCCAGGGTAGTATCGCAGCGTGCTGTCATTGTTAAGCTGAGTGATTGACTCAATGTAAGACGCCATCTCTTCAGGAATATCAGCATTCCCCCAAATACGGGCGATGCCTTGCTTATATTCGCCAGTTTTTTCCGACCACTCGTGGGTGAGGTCGTAGCGACCAACACCCGAATGAGTATCGTGATAAACGAACGGCTTATCCTTGTTTTTTAGGGAATTAAGGATAAGACTTTGTACTATATGTTTGACGACGTCGGCGTGGTTGCCCGCGTGGAAACTGTGTCGATAGCTCAGCAAAATGAAGACTCACTTAAAAGGTCGAATGCACGGATTATAACGCTATCTGGCGCTGATACCCAGATAACCAGCAGAAAACTGTGCATCATTAAAATCACACTCTGCGTCATGAGTGGTGAGTTGCTATTGATTTTTTCTATTATCGCCTACATTTATCTATTAATTACGCTCACTTATCTTCTTAGGAGAAAGTGAAGGACCCAAACACTCAAAAGGGATGCTGCATGTCTAATCCGTTAATCAGTTTTACTGACTTACCTCCTTTTTCACAGATTAAGCCAGAACACGTAAAACCGGCTGTCGAGCAAGCGATTGAAGCGTGCCGCAGTAAAATCGATCAAGTGTTGGCAGAAAATGAGACGCCAACGTGGGATTCCGTGATTGCACCCATTGATGAAATTGACGATCGTCTGAGTCGCTTATGGTCACCAGTCAGCCACATGAATTCGGTGATGAACAGCGATGAGCTTCGTGACGCCTATGAAAGCTGCCTGCCTATCTTGTCTGAGTACGGCACATGGGTCGGTCAACATAAGGGGTTATACGAGGCGTATAAAACGATTAAAGCCAGCGATGCGTATGCAGCGCTCACGCAAGCTCAAAAGAAGACCATCCAAGATTCATTGCGTGACTTTGAATTGTCGGGAATTGGCCTTCCAGCGGCAGAGCAACATCGTTATGGTGAAATCAGCAAACGTATGTCTGAGCTAGGCTCGCAATTTTCGAACAATGTGCTCGATGCCACCATGGGTTGGAACAAGCATATTACCGACAAAGCACAGCTCGCAGGGATGCCAGAGTCGGCGTTGGCGGCCGCGCAAGCTGCTGCGGAATCAAAAGAGCTTGATGGCTATCTACTCACGTTGGATATTCCATCGTATCTTCCTGTGATGACCTACTGTGATAATGAAGCGCTGCGCAAAGAGCTGTACGAGGCTTATGTCACACGCGCGTCTGACCGTGGTCCAACCGCAGGGAAGTGGGATAACACGGAAATTATTGCCGAGCAGCTTAAATTGCGCCATGAAATCGCGCGTTTATTAGGCTTTAGTAGCTTTAGTGAAAAATCGCTCTCGACAAAAATGGCTGAAAATCCAGGGCAAGTGCTTAGCTTCTTGAACGATTTAGCGACGAAAGTTAAACCGCAAGGTGAGCGTGAAGTTGAAGAGTTACGTCAGTTTGCACAAAAAGAGTGCGGTGTGACGGAGCTTAACTTGTGGGATATCGCGTATTACAGCGAGAAGCAAAAACAAAACTTGTTCCAGTTCTCCGATGAAGAACTGCGCCCTTACTTCCCAGAGTCAAAAGTGGTGAGTGGCTTGTTTGAAGTGCTGAATCGAGTGTTTGGCATGCAAGTACAAGAGCGTGAAGGCATCGATACATGGCACGAGTCTGTGCGATTCTTTGATATCTTTGACGCTTCAAACACGCTGCGCGGTAGCTTCTACTTAGATCTCTATGCGCGAGAGCACAAACGTGGCGGCGCATGGATGGATGAGTGCCGGGTACGACGCACTAATCTTGCAGGAGAGCTGCAAACCCCCGTTGCCTACCTAACATGTAACTTTAATAAACCGGTAGGTGATAAGCCTGCGCTGTTTACTCATGATGAAGTCGTGACGTTATTCCATGAAACGGGACACGGTATTCACCACATGCTGACTCAGATTGAAACTGGTGCAGTGTCTGGTATTAATGGCGTGCCTTGGGATGCCGTTGAGCTACCAAGCCAGTTTTTAGAAAACTGGTGTTGGGAAGAAGAAGCGCTGTCGTTTATCTCTGGGCATTATGAAACGGGTGAGCCGCTGCCAAAAGCCATGCTAGATAAAATGCTGGCCGCGAAAAACTTCCAATCCGCTATGTTTATTCTACGTCAGCTTGAATTCGGCTTGTTCGACTTTACGTTGCACACTGAATATGATCCAGAAATTGGTGCGCGTGTGCTGGAAACGTTAGCTAATGTTAAAGCGAAAGTTGGGGTCTTACCAAGCCTAGAGTGGAACCGTTTTTCTCACAGCTTTAGCCATATTTTTGCTGGTGGCTATAGTGCGGGGTACTACAGCTATTTGTGGGCGGAAGTACTCTCGTCAGATGCGTATTCACGCTTTGAGGAAGAAGGGATTTTTAACAAAGAAACCGGACAAAGCTTCTTGAATAACATTTTAGAAATGGGCGGAAGTGAAGAGCCGATGGAGCTGTTTAAACGCTTCCGAGGTCGAGAGCCTCAAATTGATGCGCTACTGCGTCATTCTGGCATCAGCGCTTAAAACACACTATGACGAAATGACAAAGCCTCTCACGTGAGAGGCTTTTTTATGGGTCGACATTGCGGCTGATTGGGTTTTGCAACGAGATCAGCGTTTCTGTGGACTGCACTTCATCGATCGCTTGAAGTTTATTAATGAGTACGTGCTGTAATTCTTCAATTGAGCGGCACATCAATTTGACGAAGATGTTGTAAGCGCCGGTGGTGTAATAAGCCTCAACGACTTCATCGAGTGCGTCGAGTTTTTCCAGTGCCGAGTGGTAATCACGCGCCGCGTAGAGGTTAATACCAATAAAACAACAGACGTCGTAGCCTAGCTTTTTGGTGTTCACCACCACCTCTGTTCCTTCAATAATGCCGGCCGCTTTCATTTTTTCAATACGAACATGAATAGTCGCAGGGCTGACATCAAAGCTTTTTGCCATTTCAGCATAAGGGCGTCGTGCGTCTTCCATCAGTGTTTTTAGAATAGCCTTGTCGAGATCATCTAACCCATTGACGCTGTGCATAGTGAATCCTTAATTTTAGGCCGTCATTGACAATAAAGAGGCTGTAGAGCTTAGCACTAAAATGTTGAAGCCGTCTGCGTATGGATCACGCTTATTGGTAGACGGATGGACTTCATGTACACTTGCTGCGTTACTTTAGACCTTTTCGGAGCCAATCTTGCACATCCAACTTATCTGTGAATATTCCCCGCGCCAAAGTGAACTCGACCAGTTGGCACAACGTTGGGGATTGGACGCATCTGATGACAGTGAGTTTGCGTTGGTACTGACTGAAGAGCGCTTAGAACTGCGTAAACTTGATGAGCCCAAGTTGGGCGCTATTTTTGTGGATCTGGCCAGCGGAGCGGTGGCGCACCGCCGCAAGTTTGGTGGTGGAAAAGGGCAGGCAATTGCGAAAGCTGCTGGACTGAATAAAGGGGCCACACCCGTGGTGCTCGATGGCACCGCAGGGTTAGGGCGAGATGCGTTTGTATTAGCGTCGCTTGGCTGTAAGGTGCAAATGGTTGAAAGGCATCCCGTCGTTGCTGCACTGCTTGATGATGGTTTAGCGCGCGCTAAGCAAGATCCAGAGATTGGCACGTGGGTGTCTGAGCGCATGTCATTGCTCCATGCATCAAGCTTGGATGCGTTAACGGTTCTTGCCGATGACCCGGATTTTCAACAGCCCGATGTAGTGTATTTGGATCCAATGTACCCTCACCCAGAAAACAAGAAAAAAAGCGCATTGGTCAAAAAAGAAATGCGAGTTTTTCAATCTTTGGTTGGTGCCGATATGGATGCCGATGGCCTATTGGAGCCCGCACTGCGATTAGCGAGTAAGCGTGTGGTGGTAAAGCGTCCAGATTACGCGAATTGGCTCGATGAGAAAAAACCGACAATGGCGATTGAAACCAAAAAAAATCGGTTTGATGTTTATGTTAATGCATCAATGAGTTAAACCTAACTCGGCTTACTTTGTTACTAAACCCCTCCATGTAACTTGCGTAAGTTACTTGTCACCAGTCTCATTAGGCTGTATATCTAACTAAGAATCATTATTATTCGTTATTTTAAGTAGCTGATATTGGGAGTGGCCGTTATTGGTTGCTCTTGCGGGTCTTGGTTAGCTGGAGGGTTGTATGGCTAAGCGTCTTTGTAAGTTAAATCGTCATGACATCAATGCAAATTTAGGGGATATTCATCGCCTAGTTGCTGAGCCTAAATTTCTTTGTCGTTCCTGCTCCCGTTCATCTGCCGACAGCTCAACGTTATGTAAGCCAGCCGCGATCCCACCGATGAGTTGCCAAGTAAAACCAGCAAAAGAGAAACTTACCTGTGGTTTATTACTTGAGGGCATGACAAAAGAAGAAATAAGTCTAGAACAAGCTATCGCTTCAGAAGCGGCAGTATCTGAGTCAGGCGTTGTCATAATGCAGGAGCCAGAAGGTAGTGATAAGAAAGCGTTAAAACGCGCGAAGAAAGCGCTAAAAAAACAGGCCAAGATGCAGAAGAAACTGCAGAAAGTAATCAAGAAGAGCCAAAAACTGGCTCGTAAACAGAGCCTGCTTGAACAAAAGTATCATCATGCAGAAATGCTGGTTAGTCAGCAGCTAGAAAAAATGCAGCCCGAGCAGCTGCATTAATATTATACGTCTTGTGAAACGACGATGAGTTGTTGTGCGACACTCTTGCTTGGGCAGCGTTCTTTATCGTAGAGAGTGCTTTGCTGTACAGACTTATTGCTTTGTTATGCCGGACTGGCTGCGGTATTGCGCTTCTACGCGAGGTTTCACCCAGCGCTCGTTGACGATCAAAGACAGCAAAATTATCCCACCACCAATTAACAGTCTCGGTATGTCAACGTCTCGGTTCCAAATCACGATATTGACGATCAAGCCAGCCGGAACCAGTAGGTTATTCATCACCGCCAGTGCTCCCGCATTGACCGAGCACGCCCCCTTATTCCAGATAAAATACCCTAAACCAGACGCAATCGTGCCTAAGTAAACCAAAATGCCCCACTGAGTCATGGTGGTGGGTAATTTTTCAAAGCTACCAAAAATCGCAAAAGCGATGGTTGCCACCACGGTGGCCCCAAGATAGAAATAGCCAAATACAGAATGTTGAGGCAGCTCAATGGTTTCACTTTCCATCACGTATTTGTAACTCACTTGTCCGATGGCAAAGCATAGGTTTGCCCCCTGAACCACAAGAAAGCCCATTAAGAAGTTATCATTGATGCCCGCGAATTTGATAAAGGCTGCACCGCTAACCGCGATCGCAGCGGTCACTAAGTACCACGGTGAAAAGCGACCTTTGAGTAGGTCATAAAATAGTGTCACGTAGATAGGGGTAAATACCGTGAACAGCAAAACCTCAGGTACGGACAACAGCAAAAATGACTGATAATAAAAGCAATACATTAATCCTAGCTGTATTCCACCTATCGCCATTAGCTTTGCCATCAACGTTTTAGGAACGTGCTTGAATTTAGTGAACGGTAGAAAGACGGCTGCAGCCAAGACCACTCGCATCAATACTGAAAACCAAGAATCAACCTGACCCGCTAAGTAAACGCCGATCAAACTAAACGAAAAGGCCCATAATAGGGTGACGGAATAAAGGTAACTCATAACAGTGATTAAGTGCTTGTTTTGAATGGGGTGGTGATTATATCACCTTAAAACAAGGAAAGTGGGCGGATAAGAAAGGCTTCCTATTGGAAGCCTTGTTGGATAAGGGCAGTTAGTCTTTAATCGGCACCACTAAAAGGTCGACAGGTGTGGTATTTATTAGCTGTCGAGTGGACGATAAAATCTTGCTCCAAAAATCCTGATGATGACCGCACACCACGAGATCAACGTTAAATTCACCAATAGTGTCGGTTAATTCGTTGCTGAGATCGCCACTCCCCACCAAAGAATGTTTGATAGGGTAGTTAGCATAGTCGGCAAAATCTTTTAGCTGCCGCATGGACGCTTCCATTGCCTGATGTTGGGTTTCAGCCATATTGAGATCAATCAAACCCGTATAAAGCTCTGCATAGTTCACATCGATATGAATAAAGGAAACCTGAGCATCGAGTGGCTTGGCTAGGCATACCGCTTTATCGATAAGCAGTTTACTTTCTTCTGAGAGATCCAATGCGACCAAGATATGTTTATAGCCCATAACGCACTCCTTCTGACGTAAGTTCTAGGTATAACATAGCATTGTGTTGGCAAAAAATGTGTTGAGATGATCTCAATTCACTGTCGTGACGTAATAATCTCACGGGTGCTTTCTCAACATCAAGACAATAAATAGTGCGCAAAATCGCTCAAGTTTTCTAGACTGAAATTAAGAGTACAGTGTCTTACTCAGTGGTAAGAATGGATGGATGAAGCAATACTCCGCAAAATGTTATGTTATAGTAGCGTTAATTGAAGCTATGAAACTAGGAGTAGAGCATGCTTTCAGAAGCAATGGTTGAACATCTAAACGAGCAAATAAATCTCGAATTTTTCTCATCCAACCTATACTTACAAATGAGTGCTTGGTGTGAAGACAAAGGATTTGAAGGTGCAGCTGAATTTTTACGTCAGCATGCGGTGGAAGAGATGGAGCACATGCAACGTCTTTTTACTTACGTAAGTGAGACCGGCGCACTGCCTATTCTTGGCGCAATAGCTGCCCCTAAACATGACTTTACCAGTTTAGGTGATGTTTTCCGTGAAACGTATGAGCATGAGCAAATGATTACCGAGCAAATCAACAAGCTCGCACATGTTGCTTTCACTGCCCAAGATTACTCGACGTTTAATTTTCTTCAGTGGTACGTTGCCGAGCAGCACGAAGAAGAAAAATTGTTTAAAGGGATTTTAGATAAGCTAGAACTCGTTGGTGAGAACGGACAGGCTCTGTTCTTCATCGACAAAGATTTAGCCATGTTAGCAAAAGAAGGTTCTTCTTCCATAATGGATGCCCCTGCTGTGTAACATCAGCGAAAAAAGCCGTTAGATCGTCTTTTTCTCTTGGGTATCTTGGAAGAGGTAGGGAGGAAAAGATGATCAGTGGCGACACTATTCTACTAGCATTGATGCTCATTACGTCAGTCAATATGGCAAGGTATCTGACTGCACTACGCTCACTTATTTATATCATGCGTGAAGCCCACCCGTTGCTATATCAGCAAGTGGATGGCGGTGGCTTTTTTACCACCCATGGCAATATGACCAAGCAGGTTCGCCTGTATTCCTATCTCAAAACCAAGGAATACTATCATCACCATGACGAAGTGTTTATTTCCAAGTGTAATCGAGTGAGAGAGCTGTTTGTCTTGTCATGTGCATTGGCTGGTGTGTCACTATTGGCGGCGTTTTTACTGTAGAGTTGGGGATGACGTTGATTTCAACGTCACGTAATCGAGCAACCTTTGACTACTTACTCAGGGATTGCGAGGGCGCGAAAGATTGCAATACCAAAAAGACTCGCTACAATGGCGAGCAATAAGAGATAAGGATGTGCTTTGGCACATCCTTTTTTGTTGATTCCATTTTTTGTGTGTCGGTAGAGTAAAGCTATGAGCAATAAATTTGATGTGGTCGTGATTGGTGCTGGAGCCGCAGGATTGATGTGTGCTGCGGAAGCGGGTAAGCGCGGACGTCGTGTGCTGGTTTTAGATCATGCCAAAAAGCCAGGTCGAAAAATTCTCATTTCAGGTGGTGGAAAGTGTAATTTTACCAACCATGATGTGACGCCAAATCATTACCTATGCCAAAATCGTCACTTCGTAAAATCCGCATTGTCTCAATACAGCAATTGGGACTTTATCTCGATGATTTATAAGCATGGGATTGAGTTTGAAGAGCGCGATCACGGTCAGCTTTTCTGTTTAGATTCGGCAAAAGAAATCGTCAAAATGTTATTGGATGAATGCGATCTGCCGACCGTTCGCTTTCAGTACCAAACGGACGTACATTCCATCACCAAAACAGACAGTGGATTCTCATTTCACGCCGACAGTGCCAATGCGGGCAATGCAGTCATCGAGTGTGACTCGCTAGTGATCGCCACTGGTGGTTTATCTATGCCAAAGTTAGGCGCGACCCCGTTTGGTTACAAAGTGGCGGAGCAGTTTGGGTTAGAGGTTATCTCAACGTCAGCGGGTCTCGTGCCGTTTACCCTGCACAAAGAAGATAAAGAGGATTTTGCCGAATTGTCTGGGATTGCCATTCCTGCTGAGATTACCGCGGCTGATGGGACAATGTTCAAAGAAGCATTGCTGTTTACTCATCGTGGCTTATCTGGCCCATCCGTATTACAAATTTCTTCGTTCTGGAAACCAGGGCAACCTGTCACGGTTAACCTAGTACCAAACTCTGATGTGGATGAACTCCTGTCATCTACTCGTGAAAACCATCCAAATCAAAGCCTAAAAAACACCTTAGCCCGAGTGCTACCTAAACGATTGGTTGAATTACTCATCGAAAGAAAAGTGTTCGCCGATAAACCGCTTAAGCAGTTCAACCCGAAAGAAATGGCTGAGATCACTTGCCAGCTTGAGCAATGGAAAATTGTTCCTAATGGTACTGAAGGTTACCGCACGGCCGAAGTGACGTTAGGGGGCGTGAATACCGATCATCTATCTTCAAAAACCATGGCATGTAAATCCGTCCCGGGTTTGTACTTTATTGGCGAAGTGATGGATGTGACTGGCTGGTTGGGCGGATATAATTTCCAGTGGTGTTGGTCCTCTGGGTTTGTTGCGGGGCAACACGTTTAACGCATTATCCCCTCTTATTATCGAGTGACACGGCTCTAATAGAGCCGTGTCCTAGTGATGTTGAACTACACTTTTTGTATCGGAAAGACCTCGCTTGGCGCAATAAACTCTTGCTGCGCAGCAATGGTTTGTAGCTCCCATTCCCCACGATTTTGTGTCTCTTTTAGCACGCCATAACTGGCGTTATTGGCATGTTCAAACGCCTGCTCTGGCGACCAACCTTTTAACAGACCCGCAGTGAACAATGCAGAGATGAGATCGCCAACTCCGACCGGCTGTTTATCAAAATCTAGATGCGGGCGCTGGGCAATATAGCAGCCTTGTTTCGTCGCTAGCATCATTGTGAACTTTTCATTCGACACACTATGCAGGTGCTTAACCAGTACCATTTGGGGTCCCTTAGCTAAGGCTATATGACACGCGGTGACGGCATCTTCGAGGCTATTAATCGCAATATCGGCGAACTGCCCTAATTCAAATTGATTCGGCACGATCACATCCGCCATAGGCATGACGCGTTTGACTAAGTGTTCTGTCGTACCTGCTGGCACGATGCACCCTTTTTCTGGCGAGCCCATCACAGGATCACAAACATAGATGGCTTCTGGGTTTTGAGCTTTGACTTTTTTGACGGCATCAATGACAGCAAGGCATTGCTCGGCGCTGCCTTGGTAGCCCGATAAAACAGCCTGGCAATTAGCCAGTTGGCCAATATTGTCGATTCCCTCAATCAAAGAAGCAATGTCTTGGGCAGAAAAGGCTTGTCCGGTCCAACCTTGCTGATATTGAGTATGGTTAGAAAACTGAACGGTATGAATAGGCCAAACTTCAAATCCCATTCGCTGCAGAGGAAAAGTGGCTGAACTGTTGCCAGCATGGCCATAGACAACATGGGATTGAATGGAGATAACGCCCTTCATGGTGGCTCCTGATGATTGAATAGTAAGTACCCTGACTAATATGAGCGCGAAAGTCTGCTCAATCAAGATTTAACCACATAAATATCCTGATTATAGGGTACTAGCATCAATTTGATGCTGAGAAGCTGCTGAGAACACTCCTGACACCTTTGCTTTCGCGATCAAATACCGTTCCACCCAGAGCAGCTCGCCACTTACCGCTTTTGTTTTGAACGATATACTTAGCTGAAAGCTCTAGCGACTCGTCCACCACTGCTCATGACGTAATGGCCAATATAAGCAGGAATAAAGACCGATTGACCTTTGGTTAGAGACAAGCATTCACCGTTATGACTCGTCAGCGTTAGATCATCATCTATTGCCATTACTATTTCAGCGCTGCTAGTGAGTATTTGTTCCTGTTGAGGGCAATGAAATATATTGAAATTAAAATCATTCACTGGAATTTCATAGTGATCACATGAACCCGTGTGTGAGGGGGAGAGTAACAACTGGTTAAAGGGGGTAGGGCTGAATTCTGTACATGCGACTAACTCTGCTACATCAATGTGTTTGGGGGTTAATCCAGCACGCAACACGTTGTCTGAATTGGCCATAATCTCTAACCCGGTTCCTTTAATGTAAGCGTGCGGAGTGTTCGCATTTAAATACATCGCTTCACCTGGTTGCAATGTGATCAAATTAAGAAGTAGGGCCGAAAATAGTCCAATATCGTTGGGGTACTGGTGGCTAAGCTCTATGACTAATGCGCATTCGGCTTGTTCTTGGTGGACGGCAGAGTAAGCCAGCAACTGCTCTAATGCGTTGTGTTTCGCTTGCTCATTCAGAGTTAATAGATGACGGAAAAAAGTTTTCAAGCCTTTAGCGTTAAGGTTGTTGCTAAAGTCTTCAATCAAACCAGTAAGCTCACAACAATTCACTTGTCTGAACAAGCTCATTATCTCGCTATATTCTCGGAATCCATTCATCGCTTTGTATTCTGTAATCGCGTAAACCAATTCAGGTTTATGGTTCGAATCCTTGTAATTACGATGCCCAGCGGTGAGAGGGATTTTTGCTTGTTCTTCTTTTGCAAAACCTATCTCAGCTTGGTCTTTATTAGGGTGAACCTGAACAGATAGCGCTTTTTCTGCCGCCAAAATCTTAAATAAGAATGGCAGTTCGCCAAACTCTTGTGCGATATCGGTTGATAGGTATGCTGGCTTATTCTTGTTAATAAGTTCAGATAGAGAGAGCAAATGCTGGTCAACTATGACCATTGAGCACCCTCTAGGATGCGCCCCCATCCATACTTCAGCTTGTGGTTGTTGTGGCTCATTTTTAAAGCCAAACAGTTCGTGCATTGAAGAAACACTTCCCCATGCATAGTTCTGTATCGTGTTTTGCATAGGGAAAAATGAGTGTTCTGATAAAGGGCGAAGTGACATGAGTTTTTCCGTAGTGAACTCTTTGAAGCAATTCAAGAGAGCACATTTCTGATGGCGATAAATAATCAGAAAGGTTACAGAGAGAGGTGAGAACTCACATGAGAGGAGGTCTTAGAGGGAGTAGGAAAAATTCTTAGAAGCGAATGAGAAAGGTGAAAAGCGTGAATAGAATCACATTTGGATTTTATCGATGGGCGATGCTGAAAACAAGATAGCGGTCAATAAAGTGCGCCGCTATCTTATTGGCCGCAATCCCCCTCACAAACCAACTTGAACATCGGTACTTTTTTGAGGTGACTGTGCTTGTAAGAAAGGCAGTAAAAGAAGCCCGATAACGGCAGCACATGTAGAAATGGTAATGAAGAATCCACTCCAGCCGTAGGTTTCTAAAACGAGCGCTAATGGGTAACCAGAAAGTGCTGCTCCCATATAAGCAAATAAGCCAACAAAGCCCGTTGCCGCGCCTGCCGAGTCTTTATGCGAACACTCGGCCGCGGCCATTCCGATCAACATTTGGGGCCCAAAAACAAAAAAGCCAACACAAAATAGCCCGGCGGCTTGAAACACAAAGTTGGTTAGCGGCATAAGCCATAGCGCTGATACCGAGAGGAAAATGCCAATGGCAAACAAAATATTCATTGGTCCACGATTGCCTGCAAACAACCGATCAGAGCCCCACCCAGCCACTAATGACCCAACGAAACCGCCAATTTCAAATAAAGACAGAGCGGCATTCGCATTGATCAAACTGTAATTGTGCTCTTCGGTTAGATATAAGTTCCCCCAATCGTTAACGGCCGTTCTTACGATATAGACCAACACATAGCTAAAGGCGAGCAGCCAAATGTATTTGTTACTGAACACATAAGTTTTCAATATCTCTCGATAACTGAGCCCTTGTCCATGGCTCTCTTGTGCTAATTCTAGGGGATCATTTCGCCACTTTCCTACGGTAGGGAGCCCCATAGTGCTTGGCTTATCCCGTAAACGCCAACAGACAATAATCCCAATAACAACGCCAATCACACCAGGCCAAATAAACCCAGCTCGCCAACTAAATTGAAGAGTCAGGTAGCCGACGAGAATAGGAATAAGTGCTCCACCTACGTTATGTGCGGTATTCCATATGGCCCAGCGAAATCCTCTTTCAGAACGTGAGTACCATGTCGTCAATAATTTAGAGCATGAGGGCCAACCCCAACCTTGGAACCACGCATTAAGTACCCAAAGCGAGATAAAAGCAGCTAACGAACTAGAAAAGCCGAAAGCGATATTAATCAGCCCGGTCGCGATTAAGCCAAAGCCCATAAAGTAGCGCGGGTTTGAACGGTCAGATATCGTGCCTGAAATAAATTTAGATAAGCCATAAGAGAGGTAAAAGAGCGTACCAATTAAGCCTATATCACCTTTGTCCAAGCCAAGGTCAGTGATCATTGCAGGCGTCGCATAATTAAAAGTTTTACGAGTGAAGTAAAAACCTGCGTAGCCAACGTACATTCCTATCATGATATGGAGACGCCAGTATCGATAGCTCTGATTGACCTCATCATGATTTAAAGTCTGGCTATTTGAAGTGGTTGAGCGCAGAAATCCAAACATAGTCGTTCTCACACTTTAGGTAATGTAATACTGATATTCGTGCCCGTAGAGGCGCCATTCGCGTTGATTATCATCTTGCCTCCGAGCGCTTGAACACGTTCTTGCATACCGCGAACCCCCATTCCTTTCAGAAGATCTTGTGCGGTAAAGCCAACGCCATTGTCTGAGATTCGAAGTGCAACTTGCTCATCTAGAGTTAACTCAATTCTAATTTCGCTGGCTTGGGCATATTTATAGGCGTTGTTTAATGATTCTTGGCACAGTCGAAACAGCGTGACCTTGAGAGTGTCACTCAGGCATGCGTAATCACCTTGCCAATTTAACTGTGTATCAATGCCATGGTCCGAAAATTCCATTTCCCGTATGAGCTGTTCAACCGAGTCTTTTAGATCCAGATCATCTAACATTTTAGGTCTAAGTTTTGTTAGTAGGCGTTTGGTTGTGTCGTAGATATTCAAAGACAATGACTCAATCATGCCCGCACAGCGAACACTCATTTCTGCGGCATCGACACGTTTAATAATGCTTGCCTGTGTCCGAATTGCTGTAATATTTTGGCCGATTTCATCGTGTAGCTCGCGAGCAATCTCACGGCGAACAGATTCTTCAGCCGTTACTAACTGACGTGATAGGTTTTGATTTCGGGACAGCTCGCTTCGCAGTTTTGAATTCAGGTCTTTTTGTTTCTGAACCGCAAGACCAAGCAAAATACCTGTGATGGTTTGAGCCGAAAGAGACAAGAGTAAATCCGTGACTTCGAGCCTAGATGTGCCGCTATGGGCGGCAATTAAAGCGACACTATTGAGCAGTGTCGCGAGCAGAGCACCCTGCCAGCCATAACGAACGGCCAGCAAGATAATAGGAATCGCCATACAAAATGGCGCGAACCGTCGGAGTTCATTCGGCAGGCTGGTTTGTATCAAAATACTGGCCACCAGCAACACGCTGTATAATGCGATGTGGCGTATTTTAAATTCAATAACATTGTTGATTAAGTGAGAACTTAGTGGTGCCCACTTGTTTTGAAATAGATAATTCCACACTAAGTAACACATAGGCACCAGCATAAGCCCCCCCGTGATACTGACCAACCACACCATGTAAACGGCAGGAACATGAGTACTTACCACGGCAACGTTAATCAATGCGGTGACCATTATTAAGCTCGCCATCACTAACAGGTGACGATTCTGATCACCATAGTAATAACGTTTGGCAAATAGAGTGGCAGGAATACTTAATCCACTGGCAATTAATATCGTTAACCACTGTGGCTCATTAAGTAATAAAGCCAAAGCGATGGCGAGTCCCCATTCTGCAGCATAAATAGCCGGCCAGTATTGTGTGCGAGTGTGCAGCGTCATACCCAGTCGCAATGAAAAGGGAAACAATAGAATGGCGAGTTCTGGGTCATTAATAAAATAGAAGGCAATCACCCATAAACAGAACCATGCACAACCAGCCATAAAAACGCCGCATAGGGAAGTGGCTAGGTAGGATCGCATTAGTACGGTTCTTGAGTGAATAGTTTGGCTAACTCAACGTTGTTCTTAACATTCAGTTTATCCATCGCATTGGCGCGATGAACATGCACTGTTTTGTGGCTAAGCCCCAATTCAACAGCAATAGACTTTACATCTAGCCCTGTCGCCAATAACTGGCACACTTCGTTTTCGCGGCGCGTTAGCTGGTTTAATGATGCTTTATTTTTTATCGGTGTCGCGAGCTTTATTGCGATATCTGGTGTGAGATAACAGCCACCATTTGCGCTTGTGTGTACGGCTTGAATTAACTCGTCTGGGCTACAACGCTTGCTGAGATAACCTTTCGCTCCTAATTCTAATGATTTTTCAACCATCGCTGGTGAGTCATGGACGCTCAACATAATGCTGGCAATCCCTGATGGAATTTCTGCCAGTAAACTCAGGCCACTTTCATCTTGCATTGAAATATCCAGAATAACGACATCAGGATGGCAACTTGGAAGTCCGAGGCGAGCTTCTGCCGCAGAATTGAACTCACCTACGACGGTAATATCCGTTTCAAGGCTGAGTAGTTGAGCGAAGCCCGATCGAACAATGACGTGATCGTCAACAAGAGCAACATTAATCATGATATTAACCAAAACTGAGAGTGGAAAAGAAAAGTGCCCCGGCAGGAGCGATAGATAGTTAATTTGAATGTCTGGAATGATACTGAATCACACTATCGATTGGTATGGTCTCGCGTGCTTTAATCGAATAAAGTACGCGAGACCATCCATGTGAGACTAGTTATGCATTTTGAGCAGCTAAGTGCATCTTTTTAGCGTGACGAATCTTCTTCTCTTCGGCAACCGCAACGAATAGCAGTAAAATGATACAAATGGCGGCGGAAGTATCGAGTGCCGCGAATGTTCCTTTCCAGCCAGTTAAGCCGAAAATTGGCGTTCCGTCAGCAATCATACCGAGGCCTAATTTGGCAAAACTGTCACCAATTAGGTAAGCAAAGGTACCTTTCACACCATCAGCCACACTGATCGCTTTTTTTGGCACAAAGCCAACCGCAGCAACACCGATTAAGAGCTGAGGACCAAACACGAGGAAACCCAGTACAAATAGTGATGCAAGGTACATGAACTCGCTGGTGGCATGCTGGTAAAATTCAAGGGAAACAATGATTAAGCCAAGAGATACGCACGCAACTAAAGCACGGCGTCCGTTAGCAAGGTCAGACAAATAGCCCCACATTAGCGTGCCAACCAGAGCACCGACTTCAAACAAAGTAAAGCCTGAAATAGCCGTTTCTTTTGATAACCCTAATTCTTGATACGCGTAAACGGTAGACCACTGATCGATACCGATTCGAACAATGTATAAAAAGATATTCGCGAAACAGAGTAACCAAATCACTTTGTTTTTAAGCACATACTCAACAAAGATTTCTTTTTTGGTCATTTGATTTTCTTCAGCGGCGGTATCTTCTTCGCTGACTTCTTCATCAAAGAGCTCTTCTACTTTCCCTAAACCGTATGCTTCTGGAGAGTCATTACCAAAGCGCATGCCAATAAAGCCCACAACAATTGCGATGATAGATGGGAACACGAACATACCAATCACGTTACCATCAAACAGATAGTTTGCGCCAAATAGAGCAACACCTGCCGCTCCTGCACCACCAACGTTATGCGACATATTCCAAAGACCCAAATATGAGCCCCGCTTATTGCGAGGGGTCCATTTGGTAATGGTTGAGTAACTAGAAGGCCCACCTGTACTTTGGAAGAAACCACTTAATGCGTAGAAGGCAACCATCATGAACAGGCTCGCGCTGCCTCCGCCCATGCTGAAGCTGAATCCCAACATAGCAAGGCCAGATAGGATCAGCATAAATGGTAGAAATTGTTTGGTATTTTTACCATCGGCGTAATAGGAAACGACCGTTTTACCAATGCCATAAGTAATTGAAAACCCAAGACCAATTAGACCTAGGTCGGTCATGGATAATCCGTAAGTAGAAATCATGTCGTTTTGTGCAACATTGAAGTTTTTACGGATTAAGTACATGGTTAAGTAACCAATGAATACAACTAGATAAGATTGTAGGAAAGGCTTAAACCACATTTTTCTTCTGGTTTCGACCGGAAGATCCAACGTCGGTTTTCTCACCTGGTCTAGGAACTTTAACATTGTAAACTCTCTTATAGTTTATGAGGTCTGCACGGTAATTTTCCGACCATGCACGCTTTGTTATTTGACCGGGAAATAATAGGGAGTCGAAAAAGCGACCGCATGAGAGAGGGTCTTAGAATGACTAGGAAAAATTCGTAGTTCAGAATTGGGAGTGAAGAAAGCGTGAAGAGCATCACCTTGTTTACGAACCGATACTCGCCAAATGAGTTACCAGTTGCTTCCATTCAGACGAACAGAATGTGCTGAGCAAGCGTCTTTTCGGTGTTGATTTTGGTAGGGAGCAGGCATAAAAAATCGGCCTCAACCTAGTTGAGACCGATAATGAAATCTATTGATTAAGCTACATCAACCACTTCCACCAGATGAAAATAGCCAAGAAACCAAACAGGTAAATCAGGCCGGCCCACGATAGGGCTTTCAGTTTAGGACCCAGTTGCAACGACTCAGGAAGTGTTGCTCGTGAGACTAGGATATAGTTCAACAGAGCAAAAATTGGCGTGGTTACAAAGGCGAGAATCATGGCGAAATTTAGCAAGGGCATCAGTGCGGAAGCAAAGAAGGCAATGATAGAAATCGCGGCTGTTGCCACTACCACAACCCAAGCTTGAAAGTGCTTAGGATTGTCTTCTTGTTGCTTTTGTAGCAAACGCTGAGATTCTGCAATGGCTCGTGAATAACCGTCAATGACGGTAATGGTGCTGCCAAAAATACAGAAGAAAGCAATGACGGCAATTAAGTAACGGGACCATTCACCAATGGTGGAGGCGTACATTCCCACCAGTTGATGAGAGAAGCCTACGCCGGATGCGGATAATTCGGTACCAGAGCCATTAATCACCAGTGCGCCCAGCGCGAGGAAGACGATCGCGAGAATAGCGGTGCCAATGTAACCAACATTAAAATCAAATAATGCAGACTCTGGCGTGACGGTTTGCTTCTTACACTGGCTTTTTAGCCACATGGAAGTCAGGCTTGAAATTTCAATCGGTGCTGGCATCCAGCCCATGGTAACCACAATAAAGCCAATCGATGCAATCGTCCAAGGTGATGGTGCTTGATAGTTTGCCGGAGCGACGCTGCCATTAGAAGCCGCGATACAAACCGCCGTCACGGTGGCAATAGTCAAAACGGCCATGATGACCTTAGATAGTGTGTCGAGTGCGCGATAGTGCCCAGCAAATAGAATCGCTAAACAGGTCGCAAGTACAATGCCAGACAGGGCGACGATTGGTAGGTCAAAAGGTAAAAAATAACCCAATAGGCTCGCACTAAATAACAACAGTGCGGCGGTATTCACGATGCCAGAAATAACGCTGAGTATGGTAAACACCCACAAGTAGCCACGACCTAAATTGGCGTACCCCTGAATTAAGCTTGTGCCTGTGCCCATGGTGTATTGAATGCCTGCTCGGAAAAAAGGGTATTTTAGAAGGTTAACGAGCAAAATAAGTACAGCAAGTTGCCATCCGTATATGGCACCTGCTTTGGTAGAAGCGACAAGGTGTGAACCACCAACGGCCGCGGCTGCCATCATGATGCCAGGACCAAGCGAATGCACTAACTGGGTAAATCCAGAGCGTTTCGGCTCTGTTGAAGAGAGGGTATTCTCCATATTCATATTCCTTTGTATTTATTATCTATAGGGGCACAGTAAAATGCGTTCAAAAATATGTACACTTCACGCTAAAATTATTTTGCCACCGTTGTTTTTCTACAGGTTTTACAGTGAGATGCAACGAATGTCGCTGGTTTTAAATTGAGCAATTAGTGCTAGGTGCTGATTAGTGGCTGGTATTTAGATGATTGCACCAACTTTGTTGCTATGAATTGGTTTTTTACGGTGTCGTTAGAGATAAAAAAGTGGAAAAAAAACGACGCAGATACATGGCTTTTAAAGCGTGGGATAGCTTGGGTGAGGGTAATACTTAAGTGAGGGTAATCGTTTAGAGGCGGCTAATAGTTTGGATGCAGTTAATGGTTTAGATGAAGCTAATAGCTTAGGTGCGAGTAATCACTAGCTCAGTGTATCCGGTCTGAGGATCGTGCTCTCGAGAAAAGTTGAGATGAGCGTACTGATGAATGATGAGCTCAGCAGTGGTATCAACAACACTCCCTTCTTGTAAATGTCCACCCATCACTCGTCCCTGTGAGTCAGCGACAGAAATATGAATATGTTGATGGTTAGGGGTCAGTGTGCCCATGAGAGAAACAATCTCAAATGGCTGCTGCATGGTGAGTGACTGTGTGGCCCCAGCAAGACGAATATTGATGCTTTTTAAGCAGCCGACACAGGAAGCAATACTGCCTGCCTGAATCTGGTACTGACTGACTAGAGCCTGAATTTCATGCTTGAGATCTTGCCCGTTGGTTAAGCGAGCGGCGATGACTTCGCTGCTGGTGGGGTATTTTATATCATGCATGGGGTGTACCTTTTTCAGGGGTTAACAGCAGGCATTAAGGGCGAGCTAACCTCGCCCTTGCTATGTCATGCTCGTCAACGGATTAGCGGCGTTTGACCTGCTGAATGACAAGTCCAACGACAATCAATACTAAGCCGACCAAGGTTGATGGATGGATTTCCTCTCCAATCACATAGGCGAGAAGCATCAATGAAATAAACGGGGAGGCGAAGATAAGGTTACTGATGCGAGCGGTATTTTGTGTCAACTTCAGTGCGCTCAGCCAAAGAACAAAGGTAATTCCCATCTCAAAGAGACCAACATAAGTGACCGCTAACCAACCTTGTATGCTGATGCCGCCCCAAGGAGCCCCTTCATACATAGCCACGCCAAACGCTAAAGGTAGTGCCACCAAAAAGCCAAGTAACACCCCGACCACTGGATCGGCGGTATTTTTTGTATTGAGAATCCAGTAGCTAGCCCATAGCAGGGTAGAAATCAGCGCCAGTCCCACGCCCAGAGGGCTATCGAATTGCAGCCCAGGGACATCCCCTTTCGTCGCAATGACGACAACACCAAAATAACCAAGCAAGCAGGCAATCCAATCTTGGCCGCGGATTTTTTGTTTTAAGAAAACGGCCGCCATTAAGGTGAGTGTGATCGCCCAGCTGTAATTGATTGGTTGAGCTTGTGAGGCTGGCAGTAGTTCGTAGGCTTGGAACAAAATCAGGTAGTAGGCGAATGGGTTGATGACGCCAAGTAATACGTAGTACCACGGATTGGATATAAACGTCGTTTTGATTTGTTTTAGTGTTCCTTGTACCCCGCACACCACTACCAGCGCAATCGCAGAAACCAGTGAGGCAACAAAGACCATTTGGGCCGGAGTGAACTCGGCCAGTGTCAGTTTAAATGCGGTGGCAACCGTCGACCAAAGGAGCACGGCAGACAGAGCAAAGAATAAAGCTTTTCGTTCGTTTAGCATGAGGGTGTGGTACGCGATTGAGTAAATAAAGTGCCAGCATCTTACCAGTGAATAGCGTTCTGAAAAGCAAGAGTTTGTGGATCTTGAAGGGGGTCACAATGAAATCAATGCCGGCAGGGGCGTAAGGTCAATTAGGGCTGTGGGTTTGCGGTGTTGCTGTTGACCAAATAAAAACAGCGTTGTGCGATTTTGAACGGTGAAACGGTCCATATCCACTAACGTGAGCAGAGCGTGATAGCGAAGCACATATTGGCGAGTTTCAGCTGGCAAAGACAGGTGGTTGAAGTCACGGCTACCTGAACGATTAATCGCGCGTTGCACGCGCCCTTCCCCTGCATTGTAGGCGGCGAGTGTTAGGCTGATATCACCATCAAACTTTTGATAAAGAAAATTGAGGTACTTAAGCGCGGCAGCGCTGCTGGCATCAATATCGAAGCGTTCATCTTTTTGCGCATTAACGATGAGCCCAAATCGGGTGGCGGTGGCGGGAATGAGTTGCCATAGCCCCGCGGCATTGGCGGCGGACACGGCGTTAGGGTTATAGGATGACTCTAACATGGGCAGAAGTATGAGATTGTTTGGCAGCGAGTAATCAGCTAACTGTTTGAACAGCTGTTGTATCAGCGGGTTATAAGCATCGAGCTTGGCGAGAATAGGCGCTCGGTATGGCTGTAGCTTTTCAATATGCGGGGCGATGAGATGGGGTGATATGATGGAATGGGACGAGGAAGCCGCCCAACTTGAATGCAACACCGCACCCCAAAGGCTAATGATAATAAAGGTCAATCCTCGCTTAGCGAGCATATTCCTCACACACCATTTTATCTTCATACGTGATGGCGGGTTTGCCCATCAGTTGACCCAGCAGTTCATGGAAGGCCGCCGAGCTTTGACCATTCTCTTGATTGTAGCGCTGACACTGTTTAATGAGTGCTTCAAGTACCGCCCACTGCTTTGCAACGTGTGTCTGCAATTTTACCGGTAAGGCTTTAGTCAGTGTTTTCACGCCAACCTCTGAGCTTGGCAGCTGTAATTGCTGCAGGCATAGCGTCCGTGATTTTGCGCCGTAGCTGAGTTTTTTGAGTACCGGAAGTTGTTGCTGAATATTGCGATTGAGCGCGTCACTATCAAGTTGTAGGTACAGGGCTTTTTGGTGCTGTAGCAGCGCAAGTAACTTTTGATAAAGCTTAATATCTTCAGTGATTGAAACTACAAAATTTTGCACCAATTCACTTTTTGTGGCGGCCATAAAAAGTCGTCCTTTTGCTGTTACCGATTGGCGGTATCGGTTGTGTCCTATCGATAGGTTTATTCGTTTACGCGCTTATTCATGACCAGTGTGAAAACGCATCACCGCTTGTGACAACGCTTTAATGTCCAGTCCAAGTTCGCCATTAGCTAGAGCATTTCGCACTTGTTCAACTTTTGCCATATCGACATTAGGTAATGTGGCGAGGTCGGCCTGTGCTTTATCTAAGGCGGCAGTATTGGCGTTAAAATCTGTGTTGCTGATTGCCCTACGAGCAGGGGCTTCAGGGGCTTGATTTTTAGATTGATTAAAGTTGGTTTGTGGGACGTGCCCACCAGCTACCTTGTCTATTTTCATTGCTATGATGTCCTGTCGCTGTGTCGTTAACTGTATAGGGCGACAGGCAAACAAAAAGTATTAAACAATTTGTTTGCCTGTTATTCAGCGAGCTAGTCTATTTCTTCAATTTGAATGCTGACAGGCATTCCTAAGTACAGATTTTCTTTACCTTGATAATCATCCGCATTAGTGGAATCAGGCAATCGAAAAATGAATTCCGTGCCATTATTGATACTGGAAACGAAAACTTGCTGCGAGGGGATCGCCTCTTTTTTGATACCTTGAGTCAGATATGAGTAACGGCCTGAAGCAAAGTTGAGACTTACGTTCAAAATTATTTCGTTGGTCGCTTTCAAGGCATGATGCTGAAATTTATTAGTGGGAGCCGCAATGCTTGGATCATCGTCTGCGTAAGGATCCGTTATTGTGATGCTCCATGTCGACGTATTTAACTTCACCATTTGTACGAGTGCTGGCTTATTCACTGCAACGTTCAATCCATTATCGAAAGTGAGCGACCCTGCTTGTCGAAAGACAATTTGCGCAACGTGTTGCGTGTCATCGGCGTTACGGTAGTAGATTGCTTCTAGGTGTTGCTCCGGTTGCTGGTATACCTCTAATCGACTAAGAATATCCGTTACCGTTGTCGGCATTTCATCGGCAGTGATAAAAGGCAATGTCAGGTATGTATAGTGGCTTCTTTCACCTGCTCCTTGAATCTCTTTACCGTGATTAATAGCAATCATCAGTGGCTTAAGCCTTGCTCCATTTTCTCCGCTATTAAGTTTGCTATCCGAGTCAGGAATTGCGTTACCACCGCGTAGGTAGGTACGTACTTTTTGTCCATTTTGCGGCAAGATGACGTAGCCCTTATCAGCGTGATGGAACCACATGACTTGCTGTTCGACAGGCAGGCTTGGGTCACTGGCAGGGTTAGAAGACCACTCGGTTTGAATCTGGGCGACTTTCTTGCCATTGGAACCGACACTGTTGCCTTGCCCTGGGTTGTAAGTGAATGGCGTTTGCCAGTGTAATTGGTCGATCACCGTAAGGATATTGGCATTGCCGTTGGGTGTTGATAAATCATCACGGATACGTTGGATGTTATTTCCCATCGCGACCACCATCTCATCAAGGAAAAAGTAAGACTTGTTAGCGGTTACGGTGGTGTAACTGTGATCGCTCATATACTCAAATGCTGCCATGCCATACGCATTATTGCTATCGGTATAACTATTGGCCAGAACCGAAGCGAAGGCAGAGGGATTACCGACTTTTTCACTGGATTGAAGAGGAAGGGCGTCTTGTCGCCATGACTCCGTGATTCCAGGGAGTAAATGCCAATCCCAGTCGTAACGAATTTCATCGTAGTTACTGTCATTAGTTTTGACTTGCAGCACTCCGCGCCCATTCATAAAGCCGTACGGACTATCGGAGAAGCTTTCTGCACCGCGCGTTCGTTGCGATTCCATTTTGAGTGAGCTGAACCATTCTTTGTATTGAGATGTCTTACTGTCCCATTTATCTCGGCGATGAATCAGATAGTCGTTGACCCAAAAGGCATTACTACCCAATTGCTGGTGGGTGTTTTCTGAAATGTCTTGAACTAGCTGAGATAGCTGATGCACAGAATCGGTATCTGTTGCTGGAGGCGCACTCGTGAGAAGCCGGTTAGCATCCTTAGCCAGAATATAGCGACCAAAATCGCCGACATGAGTTTGATAATGGCTGCGTCCTGTTGCTTGGAAATCTGTCGACTCACCGTAGATTAACCATGGCATTGTGTGATTGAGTACCTGCAGTGAAAAATCATAAGGGGTGGCAGAAATTTCAAAGGGTGTTTCTTTTAAGTAAGAAGCAAAGATATAAGCTTCTTTGGTAAGCCACTCATAACCGTACGCATACATAGCAAGATCTTGTCTTAATCCAGTATGGTGGCTCATGGTTCCATCAGGCAGTAACCCAGAGCGTCCGTAACTTTGTGCTTCAATGCCATTGCTTTCAATCCAAAATTTTAGGTCACTGAAGCTCGCCGTTGGGCTCCATCCCGGTAATAAAGTGGTGTTTTGCGAGGCCCAACCGAGACCTGGTTGGTCACCTTCATAATCACGATACCAGAGAGGATTGTAAGTAATTGGCCGATTATAATCTTTGTAAAAGGCAACCATGGCTGCCCAAGTTCGCAGACGATGTGCGCGATTGGCATCGGACCACGCTCCTGGCGATGAATCGAGGTCTTCGGCATTGTAGTAACGGAAATAGTCTATAGAGGCTTCACCCTTGGGAAGGTCAAAAGCGACTTGCGAGAGGAAATCACTGATTTTCTCGTCTAGGCGTTTATAGAGACTTTTTCCTTTAATTTTTCCGGCATGGATGTCCTCGGCTAGGCTAATTACAACCCCCGATATTGGGTCGGTGAAGCGCCAAGCGTGTGTGGTATCGTTGTAGTCCACTCCGGTAAAATTACCAAAATCAGTGCTTGGAAAAGCATCAAGCCAGACTTCTAGCGCTCGAAGTAGCGTGTCCCGCAATTGAGTACGCTTTGAGCCGGATTGATACGCTTCAAGGTGGGTATATGCATAGGATAACGCCGCGAGGTGCAACGCGCTTTGTTCCATTTCATCCGCTAATACAGAAGGTGTTACCGTATTTTGGCCATAGTCAGCGAGTGCGTCTTCGCTATCGTAATCATAGAAGTGAATCGGTAAGCGGCTGTCGGCTTCCCAGCCTGACGATGTGCGGTGGAATGCATACTCAACCTGGTAGTCATTGTTTATCAGGTGATTAATTTCAGTGTTAACCACTTCATCTGAGTATTCTCTGCCACTGTGCAGTCGATATTGCTCTGTCGTTGCATACCGATAGAAATGGTCAAAAAATTGCTGCCAAGCGGTGTTATCTACCGCTTCAACTAAGGTTTCCACTCGGGCAATCAGTTCGCCTTCATCTTGAAGCTCAACTTCAATAAAATGGCTTTTGTCCCAGTTTATCGCATCGTTTTTATTGAGCGTGAGTCGCCCAAATAAGCGGCCTGCACTGTCTCTCTCGTTAGATAAGGAAAATAGCTGGCTATCATCTCGTGTTAGAACAAAAGAAGCGCTGTCAGTTAGCGGTGAATCGGGCGCAAATCGGTTGCTTACTGGCTGAATTTGGCCAATAACAATGTCACCTGCAGCGCTCTTGGTTTTGATTTCAAAACGGTTAAATACCAATTGTTCGCTATTAAAAGCAGTCTGGTTGAATCGATTGTCGATAGGGTCATCGTTATCGCCAATACCATCGCCATCGCTATCGCGATAGTTGCCAGAATCATGAGGGAGTTCATCCGGTCTTAATCCCGATGCTAACTGGCAGTCTCGGCTACAATGTTCATTCCATGAGTCAGGATAACCATCGTCATCGCCATCAACACTTGCGGCAGCATTGTGAGGGAAAGCGTCTTGGTTATCGCCGATTCCATCGCCATCACTGTCGAGCCATTCGCTTGCGTCATTTGGGAATGCATCCCTGCCGTCAGACACGCCGTCTTGGTCTGAGTCGTTTAGCGGTGTCAGATAGAAAGCGTCGAATGATGCGCTATTAGCATCGCTAAATAGGATCCTTAAGCGATGTGTGCCAGCAGACAACGTGATGTCTTTATCTAGCAAAGCAAGCTGATATTGGCGCTTGTCTTCAGCGGCGGCGGTATACTCCAAGGCATAATCTTGCTTGTCCACATAGACGCTCACGCTCACAGGCTTGGTGATTTGTCCGCTTCCAGCCATCATCGCAAACTGATAGAGCCCACTAGACATCACGTCTATTTCGTATTCTAGCCATTCACCATCGTGAATGTAGCCGACACCGTAGGTGGCTTGGCCATTTTCGTCTGCACGATTGTTATTGTGAATATCGACGTCTACATCTAAGCGATGTTGCTTGCTCGCATTGCCTGCCGTGGTGTCATAGTAGGCGTCGTGGTTTGAACCGAAGCGAAAGTGTTCGGCTTGCATTTCTCCCGGTACGAGCATAACTGGAGCGATGGAAAGATCAGGCAGTGTTGGATAGGGGTCGGCGTTGTCTCCCATGCCATCGTTATCAGTATCTTGCCATTCTTTTGGGTCGTTAGGAAAGCGATCAAGCGCGAGATTATCTGACGAGTCTGCGGCACTTTTTCCGTTGTTCCATTGATCGGGGTAGCCATCTTTATCGCTGTCAATGCTAGCTGAGATATCATCAGGGAAGGCATCGGTATTATCACCGACCCAATCACCATCTCGATCGGCAGACGGTGTAATCGCAATATCTCGAATTCTGAACCCGTTGCTTGCTAACCTCACTTCAAGTTGTTGCCTTCCTTCAAGCAGAGTGAGTCCTGTCATGACGAAAGGTGCAAAGTTGTAGGCTCCTTCGGCTTGCGTGTTGAAGGTTAAGCTTGCCAGTCTTTGGTTTTGTTGGTTAAAGAGGGCGAGATTTTTGTCTTTGTCGCTGTCGGAGGCGAGATAAAACGTAGCATCATACGCACCACTTTTAGCAACCACGGTGTCAAAACGAAGAGATTCATTCGGTTGTGTCCAGCCAACTAATGGCGTTTGCTGGCTATAACGGATATCGACATCATCGTCACGATAGCCGCCCCCGAGGTTTCCCTCTGTGGTATCAAAGTAACCACTGTAGTCTGCGGCATAAAAGGAACCGGGTAGTTTGGCATAATTGACGATGCTAGAGCCTGGACCATATAGCGTGTCTTCTTCTGAAGCAGCTTGTTCGAGCGTTAAGCTGAACTTGTCGAGAGAAAGGGCACCGCTATATAGGCGTACTTGAATGGTGACAGGGCCTTTAGGAAGCTGAATCGCGGAGAGTGTTTCGGTTTGAAAACTTCTGACATCGGCAATAAGAGGCGTGTAAGTAAGCGTACCTAGATGGCTCCCATCGGTCAGGTGGAAACTCATTGCCATAGGGTCGGTATTGTTGCCTGCTACGAGTGCATCGAGTCGATATTGCCCGGCTTGTTCAATGTTAACGGTATAATTAAGGTACTCTCCATCTTTCGTCCAGCCAATGGAATAACCACCAGAACCATTTCCTCGAATATCGACGTCATCTGTCCGATATTTACTGCCAGAGTTACCCGGTGTGCTATCGAAGTAGCTGAGGGGTTGACCTCCCGTATCATAATCTTCAAATTCAATAACAATATTATTTGCAGCAAGTGAGATCGGTGCAACAAGAGTCATTAGACTCAAAGAGGACCGTCTCATAAACGTGAGTGTTCGCATAACTATCACCACTTATTATTTATAATTGGATGTTTTTTCTTTTTACGATAGCTACAAGAAATAAAGTCGTTACAAATATTATTGGAACCAATATTCGAATTTTATAAATAAGGAGTGGCAATTATTTTGATGGGTTATTGGTTGCGGCCTCTACTGCGGTGCTGGTTATGATTAAAATTGAGTATGCACTTGGTTTAAACCCGTCACAACGGCGCGAATAACTTTTTTTGAACGACTATTTTGTACGTCAATTTGCTCACCTTTTCCACCCGTCTCCATTGCCACCCCGCGTGTTTGGGCACTGAATTTTCCGCTGCTGGCGATGATGATCACTTCATTGCCTTTTTGCACTAAAGGAGGGGCGCTGACATAACGTGAATTCACCATTTGACCTGTTCGAAGTCGACGATTGACTTGTTTGCCAGTGGCTTGTTCTAGGGTGGCAATAAAGGGCGTGTCTCGAGTTAAGTCACGTCGCTCAAGCTTGATGTCCGCTAGGGTAATTTCACTGTCGCGAGATAAAGTTTTCGCCGCGACAACGACAGGCAACGTTAATGTCGATCGTATCGTGGTGTTAATGCGCCAGTCATTCATGCCATCTTGGCAAATGACACTGCGCTTTAGATGACCAATGGGCATTGACTGGTTATCACGTCCGTTAATCATGAGTGGTTGTTGGCAGCGTGGTAAGTGTTTTACTGACTCTGGAACGAAGGTCACGAGAGCGATGTCAAACGCGCTCCATTTTTGCTGCTTTGCCAGCAAGTTAAGCTCAGATTTGACGGATTGTTCTACGGTTTGGCGAATATCGTCGGCGCTCATTGTGGTCACTTGTTGTGACATCACGGCGCTAGAAAATATCATCCAAATAGCACTTCCTACTCGCTTCCCTATCATGACTACTGCTTCCGACAAACGGAAGGATGGCTTCCCTTTGCTTTTTTATATTGTTGTTTTTAAAAGAAAATATTTATGGCACGCATATTGTAATCTATTCGTGGTACTTGGCGAATGGAAAAGGAATATGAGATGGCAATCAGCTTTGAAAATGCACTGGGTGTCCACCCTAACGCGCTCGATTTTCGAGTGCAACGTACCAAGGTCTTGGCAAGTAACTTAGCAAATGTCGATACCCCTGGATACCTCGCAAGAGATCTTAGCTTTAAGACTGTGATGGGAAAAATGACGCCTAATGGCGTGCAACCGCAAGCCCCGCAAATGACTGTGGAAGCGAAATATGCCATGCCTTACCAGAACAGCAAAGACGGTAATACCGTTGAGCTAGGTGTCGAACAAGCCAAGTTCGCGCAAAACAACATGGATTTTCAAACTAGCCTGACGTTTCTCAATATGAAGCTAAGTGGGCTGGCGAAAGCAATTGAAGGACGTTAATCATGTCATTTACTGATATCTATTCGATCGCAGGCTCTGCGATGACGGCGCAAACCGTACGCCTTAACACGGTCGCCAGTAACTTAGCCAATGCGGATGCCGTATCGGCTAACCCTGATGATGCTTATAAAGCACTCAAACCCGTGTTTGCTACGGTGTACAACCAATCTCAGCTTTCCGCGGAACAATCCGTTTACCCTAATGCGGAAGTACGCATTGTCGATGTGGTGCAAAGCCAAACCCAAGCGGAACAGCGATTTGAGCCCAATAACCCGCTCGCCAATCAAGAAGGTTACGTGTATTACCCCGGCGTAGATGTGGTGACGGAAATGGCTGACATGATGTCGGCAACGCGCAGCTTTGAAACCAATGTGGAAGTGTTGGCGAATGTCAAAAGCATGCAGCAAGGGCTACTTCGCCTAGGAGAGGGACGTTAATGAGCATTGCACAATTTACGGCGTTAGACGCCGATGCGCCGCTGGCTACACAAAGCAATGCTGGGATCTCGGCGAACCCGCAAGATATGAACAGCGCCAGTTCTTTGCAGAATGAATTTATCAGCCTAATGGTGGCGCAGATACAAAACCAAGACCCATTAAACCCCCTTGATGGAACCGAATACGTCAGCCAATTGGCTCAGTTTTCTCAAGTTCAAAGTACTGAAAATATGTCGACGTTAATGCAAAACAGCATGGTGCTGCTCGACAACATGCAAGTGTTATCAACCGCAGGACTTGTGGGGCAAACCGTGTACGTCAACAGTAATGAATTTGAAATGGGAGAAGGGGTACAGAGTGGCAAGATTGAGCTTGCTCATCCGTCGAATCAGGTGACATTGATCGTAGAAGATGAGTTCGGCCAGAAAACAAAGGTGCCATTAGGTGCCCATGCTGCGGGTGATGTCGATTTCTCTCTCGATCCTGAAAAGCATGGATTGAAGCCCGGAAATTATCGTATATCGGTGGAAGTACAAGAAGGCCAAGCGGCACCCAATCTACTGCTTGCTGGCGAAGTTGAGCAAGTTCGAATTCCAAGTACTGGTGGTGCCGCACTCGTCAATATTACCGGTGTCGGCAGCGTACCTTTCTATCAAATCAGTCAGTTCGGTGCCTAGCGCCTAGCTATGTGTTAAATGCTAAGTGTTAAACGTTAAGTGCAACTTGTAATTGAATATAACCATTAATTGAGCACCAACTAAAAGACAAAGAAGAGGACATCATGAGCTTTGATATCGCACTCAGTGGCTTGGACGCCACCAACTCACAACTTAATACTATCAGCCATAATATTGCTAACGCATCGACGTATGGTTTTAAAGAAGCAAGAACAGAATTTTCAGCCGTGTATAACGGCATGCAGGCGGGCGGAGTAGAAGTCGCCGCCATTTCGCAAAATTTTGATAAAAATGGCTCGGTATCAGGCACAGGTCGTTCAATGGATTTGGCGATTAACGGCAACGGCTTTTTCGTCACCAAAGACCATATGGGACAGATGTTGTATACCCGCGCGGGTGTGTTTGGTACCGACAAAGACAATTACGTTGTCGGTAATACTGGTGCCAAGCTGCAAGGTTATAGCGTAGATGGCAATAATAACCTCCTCACTGGTTCCGTTGGTGATGTCAAAATCAGCACGTCATCATTAGCCGCTCAAGCCACAGACAAATTAGATTTTGTCGCCAACTTTGATGCTAGCTCAGGTGTGATTGACCCAGTGGTGAATCCATTTGATGCCACGGATCCGAATTCTTTTAACTCTTCTTACACCACCAAAGTTCATGATTCGTTAGGTAATTCTCATACTGTGACGCAGTACTTTACCAAAACGGCGGACAATACATGGCAAGTGAATGTAGAGGTGGATGGCTCGGCGACCACCCCAGCGACCACTCAAAGCGTTACCTTTAATCCAGACGGGACACTCGCATCACCAACTGGCAGTTTTAACGTCGCTTTCCCGGCTGCGGGTGCGAATAGCATGAGTGTCGATATTAGCTTGGCAGGCAGTACCCAGTTTGGCGCGGCGTTTGGTGTGAGTACCAATAGCCCCAATGGTTACACCTCTGGTGAATTAGCGGGTGTGCGTGTGGAAGACAACGGTATGGTTTTCGCAACTTACACCAATGGTCAATCTCAGCTGCAAGGTCAGGTGGTGCTCGCTAATTTCGCTAACCCACAAGGTCTAGCGAAAACCAATGGCACGGCATGGACACAAAGTTATGGCTCTGGCGCACCAGTGATAGGGACCCCAGGGACTGGCGTGTTAGGGGATTTAACCCCGGGGGCGTTGGAAGGCTCGAATGTGGACCTGACCTCAGAGTTGGTGAACTTGATGACCGCGCAGCGTAACTATCAAGCCAATGCTAAGACTATTTCGACTTCAGACAAGCTGACGCAAGCCCTGTTCAACGCAGTATAAGGAATCGAGCATGGACAGCTTATTGTTTACCGCCACTACAGGCGCCAGCCGGGTACTAAAAGCCCAGCACGTTCGTTCAAATAACTTATCGAATGCCGATACCACGGGCTTTCGCGCCGATATGGAGCGAGTACAAAGTGTGCCGTTACAAGGCTCTGGTTTTGACGGTCGCACTATGGTTGTTACCAACTCTGCCGCGACACGCTTTGATGCAGGGGATGTGGTGAAAACTGGTCGAGCATTGGATGTTGCCGTGATGGGGGATGGCTTTCTAACCGTGCAAACCCCAGCCGGCGATGAAGCCTATACCCGGGCAGGAAACATTAAAGTCGATGAGTTCGGTGCCATGAGCATCAACGGCTTTGCGGTGATAGGTAACAACGGTCCTATGGTTTTGCCGGATTATCAAAAAGTTGAAATCAGCGAGCGAGGTCGCGTGTCGATCATTCCTCCTGGTGGTAATGCCGAAGTGGAAGTGGGTGAACTTAAGCTCGTTAAGCCTGAGCCGACTCAATTGCAAAAAGAGAGCGATAGCCTGCTTCACAGCAATACTGGCGCGCCATTTGCGGCTAACGCAACGGTGAACCTTGCCCCTGAGCATATTGAAGCAAGTAACGTCTCGGCAATAGACGAGCTGCTCAGTGTCATGTCACTGACACGTAACTTCGAGATGCAAGTTCGCATGATGAAAACGGCAGAAACCCTGGCGCAAGCAGGCAATAAATTGATGAGTGCGCGTTAACGCGCACAGTAAAGGAGCAACACAATGCATTCAGCACTATGGATCAGTAAAACGGGTATGGCCGCGCAAGACACGAAGATGACGGCCATCTCGAATAACCTAGCCAACGTCAATACGGTCGGTTTTAAGCGCGATCGCGTGGTTTTTGAAGATCTGTTTTACAGCATTCAGCGCCAGCCAGGCGCACAAGTTGACCAAGTTAATCAACTGCCAACTGGGGTTCAGCTAGGGAGCGGTGTACGCGTGGTCGGCACGCAAAAAGTGTTTACGCAAGGCAGTGCACAAAATACCGGACAAGAGTTGGATTTAGCGGTCATGGGGCAAGGCTTTTTCCAGATAGAAAACTCCGATGGTCAGATCATGTATACCCGAAATGGCCAGTTTCATGTCAACTCAGAAGGTTTGATGGTGAACAGTCAGGGCTTGCCATTAGAGCCACAAGTTCAGCTGCCTGATAACGCGTTAAGTCTATCGGTTGGAGTTGATGGTACGGTTAGCGCCACTACTGCAGATAGTACAGTGCCGCAAAATTTGGGGCAGATTTCGCTGGCAAAATTCATTAACCCAGCGGGCTTGGAAGCGGTCGGTGGCAACTTGTTTAAAGAAACCGAAGCCAGTGGTCAGGCAGAAGAGTTGATTCCCGGTGAAGATGGGGCTGGAAGCATTAAACAAGGGGCGCTTGAGGGTTCCAACGTGCAGGTAGTGGAAGAAATGGTCGATATGATCACCACTCAGCGTGCTTATGAGATGAATGCAAAAGTGGTTTCTGCGGCTGATGACATGCTCAAGTTTGTCGCTCAATCAGTATAAGTGGTCGCGTTACGCGTAAGGATTTTTGACATGACATGGCGTTCAATATTGATCACTGCAATGCTATTGCTCGGCGTAACCGGATGTTCTGTCCGTCAAGAGTTCGTGCCGCCAGAGCCCGACGAGCAAAAATACGCTCCACCAGTGCTTAACTACGATTTACCAGAAGCGGAGGGCGGCAGTCTGTATCGCCACCGCTATAACTTAACCTTGTTTCAGGACCGTCGAGCATACCGTGTCGGTGACATGCTGACGATTTTGCTTGCTGAAGAAACGCAATCCAGTAAGAAAGCCGATACCAAATTTGGCAAATCGTCGAGTGTAAACTTTGGAGCAGCCACCATTGGCGGTAAAACGCTGGATGAAACCGCGGTTGGTCTCAATGGTGACCGTAATTTTGATGGCTCCGCCGCCAGTTCGCAGGGCAACAGCTTGGAAGGGGCGATTACCGTCACCGTACATGAGGTGTTGCCTAATGGCGTATTGCGAGTCAGTGGAGAGAAATGGATTCGCCTTAATCAAGGGGACGAATTTATTCGCGTAACAGGGATCGTGCGCATTGATGATGTCGACCGTTACAACCAAGTATTTTCCCATCGTATTGGTGATGCCCGTATCACTTACTCAGGACGTGGCGCATTAGCCGACAGTAACTCAGCTGGGTGGTTAACGCAGTTCTTTACCAGCCCATGGATACCTTTTTAATGAATCGACAACAAATAATGTGCACCACGCTGTTTTTGGTGCTGACACTAGGCATGGTGACGACGACAAAAGCAGAGACGCCGATTCCAATTATGGACTTGGTGGATGTGCAAGGCATCCGCAACAACCAGTTGGTCGGCTATGGTTTGGTGGTGGGATTAGACGGTCAGGGTGACCGTAACCAAGTCAAATTTACCGCTCAGTCCATCATGAACATGTTGCGTCAATTTGGCGTACAAATTGATGATGCCGACAACCCAAAACTGCGTAATGTGGCGTCGGTCAGTGTCACGGCGATGGTCGATCCAATGGCGGGGCCGGGACAAGCCTTAGATATTGTCGTGTCTTCTATTGGTGATGCGAAAAGCCTGCGAGGCGGCACGCTTTTACTTACGCCATTACGCGGCGTCGATGGAGAAGTATACGCAGTCGCACAAGGTAACTTGGTGATTGGTGGTGTATCGGCAGAGGGTCGAAGTGGTTCGAAAATTGCCGTGAATACGCCAACCTCGGGACGCATTCCTAATGGCGCCATACTAGAGCGAGAAATTCCATCAGACTTTAATAGCCGCGACCAAGTCACTTTGCATCTGCGCAAAGCTAGCTTTACCACGGCGAAAAATATTGCTCGTGAGATTAACGCGACGTTTGGGCCAGATGTCGCCATTGCGGTGAATAAAGCGCGCGTGGATATGCGTGCCCCACAAGATACTCAGCAGCGAGTCACCATGATGTCGATGTTAGAAGAAATGAGTGTGGTCGAAGGGCGTAAGCCTGCGCGTATCGTATTTAACTCTCGTTCTGGCACGGTGGTGATTGGTAAAAATGTCAAAGTTAGCGAAGCGGCAGTGAGCCACGGTAATTTGACAGTGACCATTTCCGAGTCACAACGAGTAAGCCAACCGAATGCGTTTGCCGATGGCGACACCGTCGTTGTTGACCAATCAAAAATCGATATTAGTGAAGACCAAGCTCAAATGGTGATTTGGCCGCCTGGCACTGAGCTAAATACCATTGTGAACGCCGTGAACAGTTTAGGGGCTACCCCAACGGATTTGATGTCTATTTTACAGGCGCTGCACGAAGCGGGTGCGCTTAACGCAGAACTTGTCGTGATTTAGGAGAGCAGTATGAAGATAGATACGACGAATTCGGCGATGAAAACGCAAGTGCTGTATCACGACAATGCGGCGTTAGCGAACATCAAGCACAGCACGGATTCTCAAACGGCACTCAAAGAAGTCGCCGGGCAGTTTGAGGCGATGTTCTTGCAAATGGTGCTGAGACAAATGCGCAGCAGCAGCGATGTGCTTGCCGATGAAGACAGCCCATTTTCATCGCAGCAACAAGGGGTATTTCGAGATATGCACGATGGCCAGCTGTCTATTGAGCTAGCCAGAAAGCAGCATTCCGGTATTGCCGACATGCTGGTTAAGCAATTGAGCCCCTCTCATGCAGAAGTGCAGTTCGATACCAACAGCGCGTTGGCCATGGCGTCTGCGAATGATCTGGAAGCAAGCTCACAAGCCCTGCCGATAGAGAACAACAAAGTTGCCTCTGAGGTTAATGCGCCACCTGGCAAGGTCGCCTTTACTTTGCAATCACCGCAAGAGTCTGCCACCACGATGGCATTTTCCCAGCCTCTCATGAGAACAACGGAGCGTGAGCTATTATGAATCTCGTTAACATTGCGTTATCTGGCATGAATGCCAATCGCGTTGCGCTTGATGTGACGGCGCAAAATGTGGCCAATATTAATACCCCAGGCTACAGCCGTCAGCAGGCGATGATGGCGTCCGTCGCTGGGGGAAAGTACAACGCGACTAGCCCGGGCATGGGGGTCGAGGTCACCAGTATTCGCCGTGTTACCGACCAGTATTTAGTGTCTCAAACATGGTCGACTAGCAGCGCTGCCAACTACTCAGCCAGCTACATGAGTAGCATGAGCCAGCTCGAAAGCATGCTCGGTGCTGATGGCTTTAGTTTGAACCAAGGATTGGACTCTCTGTTTGCCTCGCTTAATGATGCGACCTCAAAGCCAGAGTCCACACCACTCAGACAGCAAATTATTAATGAATCTGAAGCACTGGCTCGCCGTTTTAATACCCTGACAGAGTCCTTGCATAATCAACACAAAGATACGCACGAGCAGAGAAATGCCGCAATTTCTCATGCCAACAGTCTTCTGGCCAATATCGCAGAAGTGAACAAACAGATTGTTGAGACCAATGGTACAGGCGGCAATCCTGCTCAACTCATGGATACCCGCGATAACCTCATTGGTTCGTTGTCGGAAGTGATGGCCGTGAAAACCACGAATCAACCCGATGGCAGTGTGCAGGTATCACTTGCCTCTGGGCAGCCTCTCGTCTTAGGCGGTGATGCAGGTTCAATTACTGCGATTCCAGATGCCAGTGATCCGTATTTAGCTCAGCTGCATATAAAGTTTGGTCAACAAACTTTTGCCACCAACGGCGATATTGGCGGTAAGTTAGGCGCACTGCATGAATACCAAATCGACGTACTCAAACCTAATCAAGATGCCTTGAATGACATGGCGATGCATCTCGCCGATGAATTTAATACCACGTTATCGGCGGGTTTAGATCTCAATGGCAATGCGGGTAAGCCTTTGTTTACCTATGACCCTGCCAACCCAGCAGCCAGCCTTTCTATCAGTGATATCAAAGCCGATGAATTGGCCTTGTCTGGCGATGGTAATCCGGGTAACAGCGACAATTTAACCGATCTTATTGCTATCAGTAATAAACCAGTAGCGGTGTCGGGGTTTGGGTCGTTATCACTCAATGATGCTTTTACCGCCATGATTGGTGAAACGGCGATTAAAGCCCGCCAAGCCGAGTCTGATTATCAGGCGAAAAACGCTATGAATGAACAAGCTGTTGCAGCGCGCGATAATGTGAGTGCGGTGAGTAGCGATGAAGAAGCGGCAAACCTGATGACGTTTGCCAATGCTCATAATGCCAACATGAAAGTGATCAGCACTGCGAATCAATTGTTTGATTCCGTGCTGCAACTGTTTTAAGGAGCAATGATGAGAATCAGTGATACCCAATTTAGCCAAATGATGCTGCAAAGCTTGCAGTTAAATAATGCCGGTTTAGGCAAAGTGATGCAGCAAATGGCAACCGGGGATAGGCTCACCAAGCTATCGGATGATCCCATGGCGTCGATCAAGTTGCTCAACTTAGAGCGAGAGGGCAGCGCCATTAATCAATATCATCGCAATATTGCCAACGTTAAAACGACGCTGTCGAGTCAGGAAATTCAACTTGATTCAGTGACAGAAAGCTTACAAAGCATGAGAGAACTCGTGCTTTGGGGTTCCAATGGTACGTTAACCGATGAAGACCGTGCTGGCATGATCACCGAGCTTGAAAGCTTGCGAGACTCTGTCGTGTCTTCGTTTAACGCTCAAGATGAAGAAGGGCACTTTTTGTTCTCTGGGACCAAAACGGATACCGCGGCGGTGTCGAATTCAGGGGCCGGTTATACCATTGATGGCAATAGCGATAAGCGGGTTGTGACCGTCGCCAAGGGCGTGACGATGACGTCCAACATGACGGCACAAGATATTCTTGACCTTGGTGGAGGCAGCAATGTTCTTAATCAAATTGATGCACTCATTGTCGAATTTAAGAACCCGAGCCCAAATTTTAGACCTGAAGTTGATGCCAGCCTTGCGGCGATCGATGATAGCTTGGGTAACGTATTGGGGGCGATGACCGAAATTGGTGGGCGTCATAATAATCTCGATTTACTTGATGACGCACACAGTGAAAGTCAATTATTTGTTGATAAGGTCACCAGCGACATCTCCGCTCTGGATTATGGAGAAGCCTCGGTACGCTTAAGCAATTATATGGCGGCGCTGCAAGCCACGCAGGCCAGTTATGTGAAAATCAATGATCTGTCATTGTTTGATCGAATTTAACGCATGAAGAGTCAATTAGGGAACGTAATATGGCAGTAAGCACCGTGGAAGTAAGACCGCATAGTATTAAATTAAGCGGGCAGGAAACCACTAATATTGCGCCATCCCAAGCGTCTGAACCCAGCTCGTCGCTGTCTAAACGTTACCTAACGCCCCAAGCGAATATGACGCCTACGTCCTATTCGCTTTCTGGTATTTTGCTCACGCAAGGCCAGCAACAGGCAACATCGGTACAAATCGCTGATAAAGCGCTGCATAGTGTGGGGAAAGAGCTGACTCAGATAAAGCGCACGTTAACTCAGGCGCTTAACCAAGGGGCGTCTCCCGCTCTGACCAATGTACTATCTCGGTCAAAACACAATATTGAATCAGCGTTAGAGCAGGCACGTTTTGATGATAAGCGTGTCGTGGATAATGAGCTTAAGCTGAAATTAAACAGTGCGGATGTTAGGCACTTTTCTATTCCTGGCTTAAACGTCAACAGAATGAGCGACCGCACTGAGCAGGTACGTCTTGATTTTTCCGGTCACGGCACGGTTATCATGCAGTTTGATGGACAATCTCAGGGTGATCGCACCGTTAAGCAATTGGATCGAAATTTGATTCCAATGGGTATGCGAGCAAGCCTTGCTCAGGATGGTAATATCGTGTTTCAAGCACAAGAGTCCGCTTACCTTGCGATGCAGCAACAAGTTAACGTTACCGGACAGGGACATCGTTTCCCCGCAGGTCAAGCGAACACGTTTACCGTAAAAGCAGAGCCAGATGGCATCGCTGAACTGCGTTTTGATTTGGGTTCTCGCGAGGGTATTAAACAGTCTATTACCACCGTGAATCAGCACCTTCAGCAAGCCCAATCTAGCCTGAGAGAGAGCAAACAATTCCAGTCTCAACTTAACGCGCAAATGTCGCGACTTCAAAGCCAATCCAACCTTCCCTCAGCCAATCAGGTGAGTGGTTCTCTGGCGCAATTTAGCCAGCAATCCAATGATTTCACCAGCACCTTCCAAGCCCTCAATGCCCAAGCTAACGTGCGCCGCCACACGGTTGTGGCGTTGTTGAAGTAGTGACTTAACGGCGATGCTCTATTTTTTTTCCTCATAATCCTCAGTATCAGTATCAGTATCAGTATCAGTATCAGAGCAGCTTACCTATCGTAATGAGTAAGCTGCCCTCACACCAAAAAGAAAAAATACAAAAAGCAGATAAATGCCAACAGAGTAGCAGAGAGGGTTGGGTAGATAATGTAACCATCTCGTTGTCGGGTGCGTCTAAAGCACAGTGAGCTGAGGAGTACATTGTAGATGACCAGCAACAGGCTGATACCGGTTCCTGCTCTGAGTGATAGCGTTGCGAGCTGACTTAAGAATAGGGCTAAGAGTGCATAATCGACAATGACCAACCACAAAAACGCCTTCTTTAGCGGGTCTGGGTGAGACGCTGCAATATGTGGAGGGGTTTGGTTCATAAAGACTCAACTTAAACTCATCAATAGGCGACCTATTTAGGGTCGGTCACCTTCATTCATAACAAACTCGTGTCGATTGCTAGCAAGTCATCATAAGCATAGAACTTGTTAGCAATAAAACCATTAGAGAGGTTGAGGGGTTATAGGGGGAGAGGTATCCACCGAATAACCAATCGTCTCGTGTCTGAATACGGGTTGATTGAACTTGGCCTTTTGTCGCGCTTTATTTAGCTCGCTGGTCGGTTGCTCGCCAAATAGGGTGCTAATGACCTGAGCTGCGGGTGTGGTGAGAACAAACAGCTCGATGCGTCTATTTTCGCTCGATTTGGGTTCTTCTCGGTTTAGCAATGCCCGGTCCGACATGCCGGTGACTTGCAATACTCGCTGCTCTGGCATGCCTCCTGCGACAAGGGTTTGCCTTGCTCGATTGGCGCGGGAGGAAGACAGCTCCCAGTTTGATGAGTCACGAAAGGCTTTTTGATATTGCGTGGCATCGGTATGACCACTAATAATCATCGGGTTTTCAACGCGGTTAAAGATAGGCGCTAAAGCCAGTAATAAGTCTTCAAAAAATGGCGTTAATGTTGAACCACCTCGTCGGAACATATTTTGTTTGTAGTCATCTTGCAGCACGATCCTTAGGCCTTGTGGCGTGACCGTGATGTCGACATTACCTTCGGCATTAATCTGACGCATAGCGTCATTGATGACCTTGGCAAGGGTGGCGAGACGCTCCTGAGTATCAAATGTGCCGTCAATCAGCGAGTCGGATTCGGGCCCATCGCGATCCCCTTGAAAAAAAGAGCTCACCGTATGCACCGAATCATGACGGCTAGCAACAGAGGAGTCTGAAGTCAGATCGATAGGCGAGATACTTTGTGAGGTATCAAAGAGGTTACCTGTACTCTTATCAAAGACACTGGCCATTTGTAGGTGAGCGACAATCGCTTTTCGCTCTTCTTTATCAACGACTTGCATCACCCATAATACGAGAAACAGAGCCATGAGTGCGATCATAAAGTCGGCGAATGCGACTTTCCATGCGCCGCCATGGAACTCTTCTTCATGGCGGCGGCTTGAGCGCCTAAAGACAACGTGCTCTTGTTTTTGCATTATCCCTCCTGTTCAGCGAGCCACCTCTCCATTTGGTTGAAGGTTGGTTTGATGTCGAGCTGAATGTGTTTGCGGCCAGCGTCAATGGCGAGCAGTGTTGGCTTTTTGGCAACGTACGCCACTAGGGTGGCGCGGATGCAATCAAAGGCTGACATGTCTCGTTTTACGCGCTGAGCCATGGCGTTACTCGCTGGGTCTAAGCAGCAATAACAGCCAAAAATTCCTAAAAATGTGCCCACTAGAGCCGCGGCAACGTGATAACCAATCATCGCGATTGAACCATCAATGGCCTGCATGGTGATAATAATGCCGCCAACAGCTGCCAAGATGCCAAAACCTGGTAGGGCTTCTGCAGTTCTTTGCATCGAACGTGACGGCAGAAGAAGGTCCGCTTGTATGGCTTCGATCTCTTGTTCTAGTAGCCCCTCTAATTCATGAGGCGACATTTGTCCCATTGCCATTAAACGTAAATTGTCGGTTATGAAAGAAACGAGGCGATAGTCACGGCTAACCAGTGGGTAGCGGTTAAATAATGGGCTTTCTTCTGGATTTTCAATGTGCTTATCCAGCGCTTTAAAGCCGCCGCTGCGCACGGTTTCTAACAGGATTTGTAGTAGTGCCATCAGCTCCATGAAAAAGGCTTGCTCTTCTTTATGGGGTGATAAGATAGAGCGCAGTTGGAGACGCATTTCTTTGAGTACTTGTGGTGGGTTACCAATGATCAGCGAGCCAACCGTTGCACCAATAATGATGAGGAATTCAGCCGGTTGCCAGATCGCCATTAGGCTGCCTCCAGCCCAAACGTAGCCGCCGAAGACACACATCAAAATGATGACCGCGCCCATAAATTTTTGCATAGGTGACTCCTAAGAAGATAACAATTGATTGAGTTGCTTGAGAGCTTGCTTGTGAAGCTGACAGATGCGTGGTGGCGTTAAATCGAGTACTAACGCAATTTCGTGAAGATTCATGTCGTGTTGGTAAAACAGGGTCATGAGAAGCTGTTCACGCTTGGCCAATTGACCTAGTGCGACTTCAAGGCTGCGCCGATGGTGTTCATGTTGAGTGGCGTCATAAGCAGAATGAATGTTACCTTCAAGACCACTATCGAGCAGTTGATCGAGGCTTTGCATTTCTCCTGCCATGGAAGCATTAAGACGAGCTAAGTAATCCGCTTGGTCGGTACCCAAAGCGCTGATGATTTCTTTGTCTGTGGGCAGGCGACCTAAAGATTTGGTGAGGTCACGCGTGATGTCGTTGAGTTCGTGGGCTTGCTGACGGGTTTTACGCGAGCGCCAATCGAGCCGACGTAATTCATCTAAAATCGAACCACGAATTCGGCATACGGCAAACGCTGGAAATTGACTGTCATCGATATCGCCATAACGTCGCCCCGCTTCCAGTAACCCAATAAGTCCAATTTGCTGCATGTCTTCTATGCTGCAATGGGTGGTGGCGTGATGACGCAGTTGGTTAACAACGCGCTTCACTAAAATCTGATGCTGACTCAGCAACCGCTGCTCATCAATAGGTACTGAGGGGGATTGAATCTCTTCCTCAATGCCATAACTGTCCCTGTGATTCATATCCAACATAACATCACCTACTGCACGACATATTTAGTCAGGAGCACATCGTCAATATCGCGGACGAGATCCGTTTTCTCGAACGCGCCAAGTACAGTCACTTTGACTTCATCTTGCAGCATCGCTAATGCATTTTCGCCGTGCAGCTCCTCATAGGTTTTTTGGCTAAAGAGGTTGAGCATGGCGTTGCGAACCACTGGCATGTAGTCATTTATATTTTCCATGCGCTCTGGGCGACGGGTTTCAATGGCGAGCTCTAGCATGACAAAGTGAGTTTGCTTCTTTCCTCTCACACTGAGAACTAACTTATCAAGCGCTTGAAAGCTTGGCTGTAGTTGACGCTCTGGCTGATTATTAAATAACTCCGATAGCCATGAATTACTGGTCAAGGTGTCGTTTTTTTCTTGCTGTAGGTACCACGCGGTGCCAAAAATCGTCCCGCCAGAGACTAATGCACTGCAGATAATGGTGGCGATAAAGAGAGCAAAAATTTGTTGTTTGGTCATGACCTATTTCCTTATGAATGCACTAGGCGTGAATGTTGAGCCAGTGGCCAGAAGATGAGTGTGATGAGAAACTCGTCGGCTGCTCATTTCGTTCTCGCGCGGCGAAGATGCCTACCTCTTCATCGCGATTTGGTGTGTTGGAAGAAGGGTTAGGGTTATCACCAGAACCGACTTGCACCTCGACTTGCAGAATATTTTGTTGCTGCAATTCACTGCGTAGCCGATCAGAAACTTGCATTAACGCCTCGCGCGTGGCCGCGGCATTGGCGTTAATTTGCACACTGAGCCTATCGCCCTCGACTCTAACGGTTAGGTCGAGCTTGCCTAAATCAGGTGGGTCAAGTCGAATGCGTGCCTCTTGTAAGTTTTGCTGGGACTGCAAGGTCACTCGGTCATGCAGTACCTGAAGCATCTGCTCTCCCCATTTCCCAGCTTGAGTATCAATACGGACATTGGCCCACTGCGCCGTACTGGTTTCTGTATTGCTACTGACTGCAGGCGGCGCTGGAGAATGCGTGGCTGACGGGCTACTAGCTGCGGTTGCCGTCATTAGTAATGAAGGAATGTCATTGCCTAATGCTGACGTATTGAGTCGCGAGTGAGCCAAAGTCGTAGCATGAGCCTGTTGTCCAATTGATGCTTCAAAAGATCGCTCTGTAGACTGACTAGGTGTGCTTACTCTGGCATCAATAAGTGGACTAACTCCCTGTTCAGAAAGGTGAGCTTGAGCCTGCATAGCACCGTTTTGAACGGTACGGCTTTGTGTAGCCAGTGTCATATTACGTAGCGCGTTCGGTGGTGCGTGAAATGCTCCGTCACTGGGAGGGTGAGGCGTGGGCGGCAATGCCATGGTCAATGGTGGTACTAGTGTATCTGCGGTGGCATTCATTGCTATCGCGTCGCTAGGCAGCGCATCCGCTTCGTTTGATGATGACGGTTGTGTTTTTTTGTCGCCGACCAATTTTTTGAATGACGCGGGCGGGTTTTGTCGCGCATTTTCTTGGCTTGATGGGGCGATAGAGCGCTCACCCTCAGTTCCGCGATGCGGCGGCGTTTGAGTGGTGGTATTTGTTGCAGAAGGTATGGTTACCATGGGTTACTCCAGACTCATCGCCAGTTGGTAAGCTTGCGCCCGTTCTTTTTGCTCATCGGCTTCACCAAGCTGTGTTTTTAACGCATTGGTCGCTTCGGATAGCGCAATAAATGCTCGTAAGTGCGCTTGTTTTGCCCGCTCTATCTCAGCGGCTAAACGTGGGTCTTGGCGGCCTCCCTTAGTAAAAGGATCATGGGTGACCAAAAGCTCCCTAAGCTGCAAGTCATAGCGCTGAAGGGTGGGCCAGTCTTGTGTTTTTGTTGCGATTTCAATGAGTTGACTTAGGTGCCGAAATCGTTCAGGGGACACCTTATGCGTGTTTGCCAAAATTTAGCCACCCCTCTTTGATTGTGTCCATGACGCGCTCAACGTTCGTCAATCTGTCAATATCGTTGTTGACGCTTGCCTGATACAGTTCGACTTGGCAAAAGTCATAGAGCTGATGGAGATTTTCGGCAATTTCACCGCCAGTATCGGGATCGAGCGCACTGTCGAGTCCGACCAAAATGTTCATGCTTTTGCTGATGCCTTGACCTTTTTCAGCGAGTCGACCTGCCGTGATATGACCGCGCACCCGTTCTATTTCATCGAGTAGCCCATCAATGAGCATTACAACTAATTGATGAGGGGTAGCAGCTGCTGCTTGTGCATTGAGATCGACTTGTTGGTATGAGTCGTAGCCAGAATCCATTAGCATAATTGTGTTCTCCGAGTGCTAACCAAACATGCTCATGGTTTGGTTCATTTGATTCATGATGGTGTTCATCTGCGTAAATTGTTTTAGGTAGCGGTTGTAGGTCATATCGTATTTTCTATCGAGCCCAGCTTGTTTATCGTCGATGCGATCGAGACTTTGTTGTAGGCCATCTTTTCGTCCTTTCAGTAGGCCGGATGAAAAAGAAAGGTAGGGGTCAATCATGTTGTCGATATTATCGAGTAGGTTGTTTTTGCCGTTAAACATGGCTTCAAGAGCAGCACCGTTGGTTTTTTGTGCTTGTTCGAATTTATCTGAATCGAGGGTCATTTTTCCGTAACGGTCGATTTCCAGTCCAACTTGGCTCAATCGTAGCCCTTCATATTCGCCGCGCACTAAGCCACTTAATTGACTCTCAATGGAGCGTAATGTGGCATCGCCCGCTAAGACACCGCGTTCGCTATCTTCTCCACCGATTTGGGTGTACTGATCCAGAGTGGAAACAAGAGTGTTATAGGCATCGATAAATCCATTAACTTGCTCTTTTGTGGCTTCAGAGTCCGCCCCAATTTCCATGGTAAGTGGTTGTTCTCCGCTGCTTTGTGCTTTCGTGACTGTGAGGTCAACCCCGTCGATGACACCAGTGAAAGTATTGCTGCTGTTTTCTAGTTTCAGCCCTGAATCTTTGGCGCCGAGCCAGATCACTGCATCTTGTGGACTGCTGATGGTATTGGTGTTGGTAAAGGCGTCTTCAAACCATGTTGCGCCTGTTGCGGATGCGGACACATTGATGGTATTGGCAGCGCCAGTTTCAGTACCTGACAGCATGAAGTGGGTTTGACCATTTGAGCGTACCAGTGTGGCATTGACTCCAGGATTATTAGGGTCGCTGTTAATCGCAGAGACCAAGTCACTCATGGTCGCGGTGCCACTGCCATTGGTGTCTAATGTTGATAGATCGATCGAGAGGCTTTCACCGTTAACGGTAAAATCTAATGTGCCTGTGGTCGGGATCACTGTGTTCGCATCGAGATCGGCAGGCATACTGGTTGATAACTGGTGCGTTGTTGCAAGTTGCTCAACAAAAATTTGGTAACTGCCTTGCAGTGCATTGGCGTCAGCAGTAGCAGAAAAAAAGCCATCTTGAGAGACACTTGCGCTATTTTTTATGATGCTTGAACCGGCTTCATTCATTGCCTCAACGGCGGACCGAAAGTCGCTTAGTGCCGTTTCAACCTTTCCCCATGCGGCAACTTGCGCTTGAAAGCGAGCGGCCTGGGCTTGATAGCGCTGCTGAAATGGTTGAACCTCTAGCGCGGCGAGCTGCTGTGCCATTGTGGCTGGATCAATCGAACTCATTACTGCTCCTTAGTATGGTCTATAGCCGTTTTATCGAACAAAGCTATGAAGGGTTAAATCAAGAACTATGCCACGCATTCATGTGTTATGAATCAATGGGTTAGTTATCTTATGTTTTGATTGCGGAAGGCCAGTTTCCAGTGGTGTGGTTCCGCATTTCCACTAAAATAGCTTCTAGCTTCTAGCTTCTAGCTTCTAGCTTCTAGGTTGTTATGTTAAGGCGACCAAGGTGTGTGCGGGGTTTAACGGTTATGGTGAGTATTGTGGAAGAGTGAGATCTTGCTTCACGATGTGGTGTTTTAATCAGTGGGATGTGCAGCGTGATTGGTGATTTAGGACGATAAAAAACCTCCCGAAGGAGGTTCTAAAGGACGGATGAAACGTTAACAAAGGAACATTCATCTTATCCACAATCAGTCATACGTTAAAAGGTACGGCTGATTAGGATGCGATTAACCTAGTAGAGACATTGCCATACCTGGTAGTTGGTTGGTACGAGATAGAACTGTCGTACCCGCTTGCATCAACATTTGGTTTTTCGTCATGCTAGAAGACTCTACTGCGAAGTCAGCATCGGTGATGCGACCTTTCGCCGCTGATAAGTTTTCGCTCATATTCATCAGGTTAGTTACTGTGTGCTCAACACGGTTGACGTTAGCACCTAGTGCTGAACGTGCGGTACCGATAGTTTCGATGAGGCTTTGCATGCCAGCTGCAGAGCCTGCCGCATTAGCTCCTAGTCCACCAATAGCGGTATCAATAGCACCAAGTTCAGTCGAAACATCTACAGAAAGTGCATCTGCTGCTGTTGTACCTAATTGAAAGCTAACTGCTGCTGCACCTAGACCACCGCCTTTTAGTAGTGCTTGACCACCAAAGTTGGTATTCGTCATGATTTTGCCCATTTCAGCGCTAAGTGCTGTAAATTCCGCATCAAGTGCTGTTTGGTCTGCTGCAGTGTTAGAGCCGTTATCGGCTTGTAGTGCAAGGTCGTTCATGCGTTGAGCGATGTTTGTCATCTCATCAAATGCACCTTCAGCGGTTTGCATCATCGAGATAGCGTCTGCGCCGTTACGCATTGCCACTGACATACCACGAGTTTGTGTATCTAGACGGGTTGAAATTTGCATACCTGCTGCATCATCTGCCGCAGAGTTGATGCGGTAACCCGTGCTCAGACGTTCCATCGCTGTGTTTAGTAGGTCATTTGTTTTCGTTAGGTTGTTTTGGCTAACTAACGAAGCGTAATTAGTGTGCATGGTAAGAGCCATTGTCATTCTCCTTGAATTACTATCAATTTGGGACATTCGCCCCGCTCACTAACAAGAGGCGGTCAGTTAATTTCTAGGATTAACTCAAAAGTGAAAAAAATAGCCAAATTGTTGAAATTGGACGTGAATGTGTGAGGTTGGTTCAAGTGAAAGGAGGGTAAATTCGGTTTATGGGCATAGAGCGGTTCCTGGTGCCTAGCTCCTAGAGGGGAGGAGGAGAGTTGAAAGTGGGTCGACATTATTCGCTTTCGTTGACGATAATTATTCGTCCCACATGCTCTCCTCGAACCTTACATCACTTCATTATGCGCATCGCCAAACGATTTAAATGACATGGCAGTGGGTAAGTCACTGAAATAGCCAAAGTAATAGCTCGCCCCAAGTCGTTTGAATTGCGTTAACTCTTCTTGACTGCAGATACGGCCTGCCACCCATTTTATTTTATGTAGCCGACAAAAACGTACTAATGGTAATAAGGCGCTGCGATCTTGTTTACTCTCAATTGTAACTGCGACTTTAAAGGCATCAGGTGCGAGTGGCAGCAAACGGTCGAGTTGCATTTGTGATGGTGAAATATCAAACCACAATGCGTAGGCGTATTCTTTGAGCGTTTCGCTGAGTGGTTGAGTATCGGGATGCAGCGTACTCGTCTCACTTAATTGCAACGAGGGGATGATGTGATAAAACGCACCAGCATGAAAACGTATGATCTGTTTTAGGAAGAACTGCCCTTGTTGCCACAGCAGCGCATCGTGGCTGATGGGAACGACCACATTGCTGATGAGATCAGGGTGGAATGTTTCAATCTGGAATTTAGTTTGTCGCACTGCCAAATATAAGCTGTAGAGATCCAAGCAAAATCGCATGGACGTCGACAAATCGAATTGATAAACACTTTGCTCGCTATGACTGCCAAAGCGCAGAGTAAGATGCTGATATTCAATATCTCCACTATTGGTGTCTCGAATCGCCTGACAGGCATGATGAATGTCGTTGGCTTCGAACGCAGAAAATATCAACTGGTCGTCTTCCGTGACGACGTGCTGACTGATCAATTGGCTGAGATAGTAATACAGCGCTTGATTTGAAGTGAGATTATCCAAGGTTTCCTACCACATTTATCTGTTTGTTATCTGGAATTTCGTTATATGACAGTACCGCTAATCCTTGTGAGAACGTACGTGCATAGCGAGCGAGCAAGGGTCTTAATTGCGGCATCACCAATAAGATTGGCGCCAGCCCTTGTTGTTTAAGTTGCTGTTTGATTAACGGCATATTTTGTTGGAATTGATTGAGAATATTTGGCTCAATCGGGAAACTATCGAGCATGACAGTGCCGCTGGCTTGCGCCTGTTGCAGGGAGGTCATTAACATCTGTTCCAGCTCATCGGACAGCGCATACACATTTAAGTCTTTACGTTGACCCGCGATCAAATTCACTAATGTACGGCGCAATGCGCAACGAACATCAGCGGCGAGTAAAATCGGGTCTTTAGTGTTGTCAGCCGATTCCAGCATAGTATTGGCAATGGTGCGAATATCTTTAAGGGGTACCTGATCGACAAGCAGTTGCCTGTACACCTTTAATTGTTGTGACAGGCTTAATGCTGCACTTAATGCTTCGCAAAGTTTAGGAGCTTGTTGGCTTAAGCGCAGGTTCATTGCATCGACATCATCGTGATTAAACAGCTCGGCAAGATGGGTTTTCATTATTTTACTGATATGAGTGGCAATCACGGTCGCATCGTCTACTACCTGATAACCCATATTAAGAGCTTTGGCCTTGTCTTGATGTGTTATCCATACCGCTGGTAAGTGATAGGCGGGGTCACTACCCAAAATGCCGTCAATTTCTCCATAGGTTTCGCCCACCGCAATGGCCATTAATCGGTCAGGCTCGATCAAGCCTTCTTCAATGACTTCACCATTGAGAGATAAGGTGTATTGGTTAGGTTTGAGGTTTAAATTATCTCGTATGGCGACCTCGGGTAACAAATACCCCACCTGCTCGGAAAGGTTTTTTCGTACGCCACGGATGCGTTGTGCCAGCGGTGCACCTTGCTCTTTATTAACCAAATGAACCAAGCGATAGCCTAGCGCTAGCGATAGACTGTGGACATGGGGAATATCTTCCCACGCCAATGCAATATCGGGGTTGTCGTGCATGGCCTGAGAGATCGCTGCGACTTCATCAAGCTGTGGATCGACAGGAGTCGACTTGGACTGTCGCCAGCCAGCAAACCCGAGCGCTGCAGCAAAGGTAAAAAAGGCCAAGTGAGGCATACCGGGAACCATGCCGATGATCAGCATGACGGTTGCTACCGTGAATAAGGTCGACGGAGTCGCAAGTAATTGCTTTTGCATGGTCTCAGCCATGCTATTTTCGCTGTCGTTAATACGAGTCACGATGATAGCGGCTGAGGTTGCCAAGAGTAGAGATGGAATTTGTGCGACTAGGCCATCACCGATGGTGAGTAAGGCATAGGTTTTAAAGGCTTCTGAGGCGGCAAGACCGTGCTCAAATACCCCGATACTGATACCACCAATAATATTAATGAACAGAATCATTAAACCGGCAATAGCGTCACCGCGAACAAACTTTGAAGCGCCATCCATTGAACCGTGGAAGTCGGCTTCGTTTGCCACTTCTTGTCGACGTTGTCTTGCCGATTCTTGATCGATGAGACCTGCGTTAAGATCGGCGTCAATGGCCATTTGTTTGCCGGGCAGTGCATCAAGGGTGAAACGCGCGGAGACTTCCGAAATACGCTCGCCACCTTTGGTGATAACGACAAAGTTGATGATCATCAAAATGACAAATATCACCATACCGACCACGTAATTGCCGCCGATCACGACCTCACCAAAGGCTTGAATAACTTTACCTGCTGCATCGCCACCTTGATGCCCTTCCAAAAGGACGATACGGGTGGAGGCGACATTAAGCGTTAATCGCATGAGTGTCGCGATAAGCAAAATGGTCGGGAAGATTGAGAAGTCCAATGGTCGTTTTGCGGTGGTGCTAACCAGCAGGACTAAGATGGCAAGAACAATATTGAAGGTGAACAACGCATCCAGCAATAGAGGTGGAAGTGGCAAAATGACCATTGCCAGAATCATCAGCAGCACGACAGGGATACCAATGTACCCTTTGCTGGTTCGCTGAAGTTGTTTGATTCGGTTCAACATGAAGGTTCCTTTTTCTCTATAGTTGGCGGTGAGAGATAGTTGGCGATGAGTGATAGTGGTGTACTGCACTCAATATAAATGCCGTAATTTCAACGCTAGTGTTGTAAATGTTTTGGGATCGAAAACTGCGGTATCGGCAGCGGTTTCTCTCCTGCTCCACGGCGAAATGATCTCAGCTGCATGACGTAGGTCAGGATATGTGCGACCGCAATGTAGAGCTGACTCGGTATGGCTTGTTCTATCGCAGTCGTGTGATAAATCGATCGTGTCAGGGGCGGTGAGTTTAAGATCTCCACCTGATTTTCACGTGCGATGCGCTGGATGTGCATGGCGGCTTCATCAATGCCTTTTGCCACCACAAATGGCGCATCCGATAGGCTGGTGTCGTATTTTAAAGCCACCGCATAATGCGTAGGGTTGGTGATCACCACATCGGCTTTCGGCACGGTTTTTTCTATTTTACGACGCGCAAACTGTTGCTGTATTTGTCGAATACGTTGTTTGACCTCAGGTCGACCCTCATTATTTTTGTACTCTTCTTTGAGTTCTTGTTTGGTCATTTTGAGCTGTTTTAGGTGTTCCCAGCGTTGATAGGGAATGTCGATGACACCGAATATCAACAGTGCCACCCCCATCAATAGTAAGCCTTCGAATAAAATGGTCATCACCATGGTGACACCTTGGTTTAGGGTGAGCTGTTGCATGCCTAACAAGTGTTGAAGGTTACTGTTGAGGTAGCTGTAGAGCAGAGCAAAAATGACCGAAACCTTGAACGTTGATTTGAGCAACTCGGCCAGTGAGCGGGTAGAAAACATGCGTTTAATGCCAGACAGCGGACTGAGTTTACTGAGCTTTGGTTGGACATTTGCCGGGCGAAACATCCAGCCACCTAAAATCAGGCTGCTGGCAACCGCGACAATTACAATAACTAAGAACATGGGCAGCAGCATGTCGATTAGGATCCCCAAGCTATGACCGAGTTGCTCAATCATTTGCATTGGATTATCAAGATCCTCGCGAGTCAGGCTCATATTGAAACGAAAAATACCGGAAATATGCGCCCAAATACTGGGCAGTTGGCTGTTAAAAAACAGCGCTACGGCCAGGAAGATAACTGCGGAGGAAAATTCTTTGGCTCGCGGAATTTGTCCCTCTTGGCGCGCTTTTTTTACCTTCTGCGGTGAGGCTTTTTCTGATTTATCTTGGCTAGATTGTTCGCTCATACGCCCCCCACAACAAATCCATTGAGATGGCGAAGCACCTCATGAACCAAGGCGGTATAGCGACTTGGAATACCCGTAACGGTGAGCAGGATGCTGAATAGACCAAGCAGCATGGTCATCGGAAAACCGAGCGCGTAGACATTTAAGCTGGGTGCGGCGCGATTCATCACACCAAAACTGATATTGGCGAGTAACATTGAAACAATAGCAGGCAGTGCGAGCGCAAGAGCGGAAGCAAACATCCAGCCAAATAGCCCAATTACTTGATTGAGCGCGCTCATGCTGAGACCAGAGCCTACCGGCCAAATCACAAAGCTTTGTACGAGAATATCAATCACTAAAAGGTGTCCTTCTAGCGTTAAAAAAAGCAGGGTGGAGAGCAGTAAAAATATACGCCCTAGAATCGCGACCGACAGCCCGTTTACCGGATCATTCATGATCGCCATGCCTAGCCCCATTTGCATGGAAACAATTTGTCCAAGCATGGTGAAAATAGTAAAAAACAGATGCAAAATCAGACCGAAAAACACCCCCCATAGCGCTTGCTCAAAGGCAAGGAATAAGGATGTCATAGAAAATAATTCGACCGCAGGCATGGGCGGCATAAGGGGCGCGGTAATGACGACGATGGACAGCGCGAGTAAGCTGCGTACCCAAACCGGAATCAGCGCATCACCAAAAAAGGGTAAGGACAGGAATGCCGCCCCAATGCGAAAAAACGGCCACCATAGCTGCCCTAGCCATTGTGATAGATCGGCAAAGGTCAGGTGCATTAGCCAATCATCCCTGGGATGTTGTGGAACAGGTAATCGAACAATTCCATGATTTTTCGTAACATCCAGTGGCCAGCAAAAATCACCATTAATAAGGTCGCCAGCAATTTAGGTAAGAAGCTTAGCGTTTGCTCTTGTATTTGAGTTGCTGCTTGAAAAATAGCAATAATCAAACCTACACCTAATCCCGGCAGGACCAGCACCATCACCATGTTGATGATAAGCCAGATGGCATTAGAAAATAGCGTGACGGTCATTTCTGGGGTCATAGGTTGTCCTTTGCGCTATCCAAAGCTGGCCGAGAGTGTGCCAACGGTCATCGCCCAGCCGTCCACTAATACAAAGACCACAAGCTTAAAAGGCAGAGAGACAATGAGTGGTGAAAGCATCATCATCCCCATCGCCATTAGGACACTAGCGACGACGAGGTCTATGATGAGGAACGGGATGAACAGCATGAAACCGATTTGAAATGCGGTTTTGAGTTCGCTAATGACAAAGGCCGGCAAAATCACCGCAAAGGAAATATCTTCAATATTTTGATTCAGCGGCTCGTTGGCGATACGCAGCATTTGCTCTAGCGCGTTTTGCTGGGTTTGTGCCAACATAAAGTTACGCACAGGTTTTTCTGCGGTGGAAAATGCCTGCATCAAGGTGATTTCACCCTGATCGTAAGGTTGAAAAGCATTTTGATAAACGTCGCTCCAGACAGGGCGCATGATTAAAATACTTAGGCTAAGTGCGATGCCGACTAACACGCGATTAGGCGGGCTTTGCTGCAGACCAAGCGCTTGTCGCAAAATGGCGAGGACGACGATGATCCGTGTGAAGCTAGTGGCCATCAAAATAAATGCCGGCAGAAAGCTCAGCGCGGTCATGAGCAGTAAAATCTGTAACTTGACGCTATACGCTTGGTCGGTCTGTCCATCATTGACAGTTAGAAAGGTTAATCCGTTGTCAGCAGCAACAGGGAAACTGATTAAGCTCACCAGTACGATGAGCTTCCAAGGGAGATGACACAGCAAGGTAGGGAGGCGTTTTAGCGATTTAATAACCTTGTGAGTAAGCGGATGAGACACTAACTATTGCCCCATTGTTGTTAGTGTGGAATCCACTACGTCGATCAGCTTTAAGCCGTATTTGTCATTGATGACAACGACTTCTGCGTGCCCCATTAGTGAGCCATTCACTTTCACATCAAGAGGCTCACCATTGAGCTTGTCTAGCTCAATAACACTGCCTTCACCAGCACTCATTAGCTCACCTAACGCGATTTCTTTACTGGCGACTTCAAGGGTGACGGTGACAGGAATACTTTTAAAGAAGCTGAGGTCACGTTGGGCTGAAACTGGTGCAGCAAGTGGTGCATCCGTGTCAAAGCCTTCTAGCTGAAAGTCATCAAAGCTTAATTCGTCCCCATCAAATGCATTTTGTTCAGGCGTATCGCTCATGAGTTACTTTCCTTTTCATTATTTAAAATTAAGACCAGTTGTCCGTCTTGCTCTGCGACACGACCGGTAAATAGGCGCTCTTTTCCAATATGGACAGGGACGCTAGAGAGTAAGTTGATAGGTAAAATATCGTCGGGTTGTAGACGTAATACTTGAGTTAATGGCAGTTGAGTTTTACTGAGTTGTACATTAAGCCGCACAGGCGTTGCCTGCAGTGCATGTTGAAAGTCGCTGGCGATATGAGGGTTGGGCGTGAGGGACAGTTCATTCACAAGTGTTTGCACTAACATACTGTCGAGCTGAACGATAAGGTTAGCTTTCATATCACCAAGGGTTGGGTGGCAGTAAGTAATGGACAGGGTCGCAACAATCCCTATCCCTTGATGAGGGGTTGCTTCACTGGGATGCCAGTGATCTATTGGAGCAATCCAAGCGCTGATTAATTTTGCGATTCGTTCCTGAAGCCTTAGGTCACTGGCAGAGAGAGCTTGAGTCGTTCGCTCAATGTTCGCGCCATAAAACTGGTCGGCTAGGTGGATAAGTAATGTGCTGGAGAGATGGATAGACAGCTGTCCACCAGTTTCATGCTGTAAAGCACTGATGTTCTCGAAATCCTGATGTTTATGGCTGTCACTGCTAATCGTGATCGCTTGAATGATAACATCTACATTAGATGAATTGAGCCAAGATTGTATGGCTTGGCGCAAGGAGTGACGAGAGCGCTTAAATTCGTCTTCCAGCTTATTTTTTACTCGATGAATCGGCTTTCCAAGAAGCTCGATATTGAGTGATGGTACGTGATCTAATGTTAAAGAATGCTCAGAATCCATAATATTTCCGAAAAGTGATTGAGATGCTGATATGGCTAAATACTAGCCTCTCAAATTAATAACTAGCCGTTATTGTTTTAGTCTACTCTGATTTTTTTATATCTTTTTAGTCGTAAAATTTAAATTTGTGAGCTTGGTTCATATGTTTGTTTATGCATTATACAAGCATCTTTAAATAAAAAATAAATAGGGTTAGTTTGTTTAAATAATAAATATTATAAAAATCTAAATATAGCGACTATCTATCGAAGCCCTCGATTATGTTTGCTTCGAGCATGGTGTTGCACGATTAAGATTTTGTTTTGAAAGATATAAATATAGTTTCTTTTTGTGTGCCGATATTTACTTGAATATATGAGCCTAGTTACATGTCAGAATTGGTATTGATATGAATAGTAAAGTTATTCGTAATGATGACTTCAAATTAATTACTTTTTTGCAAAGTCTACTTGTGAGGAAGGTGAATAATTCATTCCGGGCGGAAGGGTTATTTCCGCTAGTGGTTTTCTGCATCGTTATTTTTTGGGGCAATGTCTCATTTGCTGCTAAAAATAACATCCCAATGGATATGGTAAATTGGCAATTTGTTCAGAGTGAATTTAAATGTCAGCTACGTTACTCATTATCTAACTCGGAATATATTTCTTTTGTCGCCGAGCCGAATAGCGCGATGGCACTGATAAAAACGCATGTGAATTACCCTCAAGCAAGGTTGCTACAAACTTCTCCGCCTTGGCAGGCGCTAGCGTACTCCAATACGATTTCAACGTCTCGCCAAACTTCATCGGGTATGGTGGAATTTCGTCATGGTATCGACGCTTTTTTGACAGCGTTTGCTAAAGGGGCGTGGATGCGCTTGGAGTTTGGTCACGAGCGTGACCAAGGTGAGCTTTTAGTCAGTGAAGGCGTTACCGTTCCTTCGGTACGAATCGAGCAAGCGTATAGTCAGTTCAACGATTGTCGCGCAGCATTGCCGAGCATGTCTTATGAGCAAGCTCGAGATGTTGAATTGAGTTTTCGTGTTGGGCAACGAGTACTTGACGCCTCGCAACGCCAAGCGCTGAAAGCGATATCGAGCTATATCCAATCTGACAAAACTGTCCAGCGAGTGTTGATTGATGGACACACAGATAATCTGGGCTCCTCAATGGCGAATCTGCAACTCTCGCGGGTACGTGCCGATGATGTGGCCAGCCTCTTAACTGAGTTTGGCACACCAAATCCGTTAATTGAGGTGAGAGCACACGGTGATCGCTATCCCGTGAGTAGTAATGCGACAAAAAGTGGTCAAGCCAAAAATCGACGAGTGACCGTCAGAGTCATTCGTCAGTCTGTGAACACATTGACGCCTTCTCAGGATGAGAAGACGGGGGTGACATTGAAATGAATAAGGATATTTTACTCGTTGAACCTTGCGACAATGATGCTCGACCGATTATTGATGTGTTGCAGCAGCAGGGGTTCCTCGTACGTCATGTTCGAACGGGGCGAGCAGCATTATTGGAGCCGACGGCGGCGATCAGTTTAGTCAGTTCAAACCTACCGGATATGAGTGTCCGTGAGTGGGTGGTGTGTCAGCAACGTAAGGCGAACGCAGGCGTTGCTATTGCTATTGTTGAACAGGATCAAGGCGTGCTCGCTGCTGAATCTATGAAAGCGGGTGCCACGGATTATCTGTTGCGCCCTTTTGAAGCGATGCAGCTAATCAACTTACTCAATCGTGTCGAAGCGATGGAAAAACCCATGGCCAACATTGTTGCGGAGTCATGGCGTAGCAAGCAGGTGTTGCAATTGGCTCATCGTGCGGCGTGCACCAGCGCCAGTGTCTTGATTTCAGGTGAGTCAGGGACGGGTAAGGAAGTGCTTGCGCATTATGTGCATGACCAATCTCCTCGAGCATCCCAGCCTTTTATCGCAGTGAACTGTGCGGCGATACCGGAGTCAATGCTGGAAGCGGTGCTATTTGGTCATGTTAAAGGCGCATTTACCGGGGCGTCAGGCTCTCAGAGCGGTAAGTTTGAAGAAGCCAACGGCGGCACGATTTTATTGGATGAAATTGGTGAAATGTCACCGGCGGTTCAAGCTAAGTTGCTTCGCGTGTTACAAGAGCGAGAAGTTGAGCGGGTTGGCAGTCATAAGTCTATCAAACTCGATATTCGTGTGATTGCCGCGACCAATAAAGACCTGAGAAGTGAAGTGCAGAAAGGCCAGTTCCGGGAAGACCTTTATTATCGATTGGATGTGCTGCCGTTGTATTGGCCACCACTTCGTGAGCGTCAGGAAGATATCTTGCCGATTAGCCAATTTTTTATCAATAAATATAAAGAGAAGGCGGCTTGCCATCTTTCTGAAGATGCGCAACAAGCGCTTTGTCAGTATCACTGGCCAGGCAATATTCGTGAATTAGAAAACGTTATTCAACGTGCATTAGTGATGCGTCACGGCGATTTTATTACTGCCCAAGATCTGATGCTTCCTATTGAACTTGCGGTATCACCACATTCACTCTCTGCCCCATCCCTGTCAAATACCGAGACGTCTACTCATAGAGCAGCGAGTGCTTCTTTCGGACACGTGGAAGTAAAAAAACAGGCAGAGTTCCAATTTATCCTAGAGCAACTGCGTCAGTTTGGTGGTAATCGAACTAAAACGGCGAACGCGATGGGTGTTTCAACGCGTGCGCTGCGCTATAAGTTGGCGGCAATGCGCGAGCAAGGAATTGATCTGCAGTCGGCATTAGGCTCGGCTGCGTAAAGGAGAAATATGATGGCAATGCAACCTATCAATAGCGCGGTCTCGGCGGAACAACTCATGCTGACCAAGCTTCAATCGATGCAACAACAAATACAACCAGACTTTGTGGTGTCATCAAATCCTGTTGATGTGCAGCAATCCTTGTCACCTTTATCTTTTTCGACGGCGATGAAAGGAGTGTTGGATCGGGTTAATGAGCACCAGTCATTGGCAAGCAGCAAAATGACGGCCGTCGAAACTGGACAAAGTGATGACTTGGTTGGAGCGATGGTCGCGAGCCAAAAAGCGAGCTTATCATTTTCGGCCCTGATGCAGGTTCGTAATAAAGTCGTGTCTTCATTTGATGAAATCATGAAAATGCCGGTGTAGATAATGTCAGAAATAACCTCTCAAGCGATACCTAGCATAACGGCGATGGATTCGTCATCCTCTAATAATCAGCCGTTGACTCAGACCAAATCAGTCGGTGATGTGAGCCAGAAGTTGAAGCGATTGTGGTCAAGCTCGCAGCGTAACCTAGTGCTGTCAGCCGTACTGGCTGCCATTGTTGCGGCGATTATCGTTGTGGCTTTATGGAGCTCGTCGCAAAGCTATCGCCCTTTATACAGTCAACAAGAACGCTTTGATACCGGTGAAATCATCTCAGTGCTGGAGTCGGAAAGCATTGCTTATCGGTTACAGGAGGAAAATGGGCAAGTCTTAGTCGCCGAAGGTCAGGTGGCGAAAGTGCGTATGTTACTTGCCGCAAAAGGCGTAAAGGCTCAACTGCCGACAGGCTTGGATGCACTGAAAGAAGACAGTTCACTTGGTACTAGTCAATTCATGGAAAACGCTCGTTATCGTCATGGGTTGGAGGGCGAGTTAGTTCGCACCATTATTTCCTTAAATTCGATAGTGAATGCGAGAGTTCATCTTGCGATACCTCGTCAGACGTTGTTTGTCCGCCAGCAAAGTGAAGAGCCTTCTGCTTCAGTTATGCTTGAACTCAAGACCGGTGATGACCTAAAACCGGAGCAAGTGGAGGCCATTGTTAACTTGGTGGTGGGCAGTGTGACGGCAATGAAACCTGAGTTTGTTTCCGTTATTGATCAATATGGTCGATTGCTTAGTGCTGATATTGGCTCGATGGAAGCCGGTAAGGTAAATGCAAAATATCTAGACTATCAGAAGAGTGTCGAAAAGCAGGTGATTCAACGCGCGGCCGATATGCTCACGCCTATTGTTGGACCAAGTAACTACCGGGTTCAAGTTGCTGCCGATCTTAACTTCAGTCAAGTGGAAGAAACGCAAGAGATCCTTGATTCGACTCCTGTCGTTCGTAATGAACACAGTATTCAAAATAATAGCATCGATAATATTGCGTTAGGTATTCCCGGAGCGTTAAGTAACCAGCCACCGGTTACGGGTGAGGTCGAAACACAAGACAGTAAAAATACCAACGCGCGCAGTGAGTTGAATCGCCAGTATGCGGTGGGCAGCAGTATTCGCCGAACGCAATATCAGCAAGGCGAAGTAGAGCAATTAAGTGTGTCGGTATTGCTTAATGAAGCGGCAGCGCCGAATGGTACAGCCTGGACAGACGCTGAACGCAATCAGATTTCGGACATGATTATGGATGCGGTGGGGATCTCTGCAGGTCGTGGCGATCGCCTTAACGTGATGAGCTTTAACTTTACGCCGATTGAAATTGACGTTCCAGTTGCCATGCCATGGTGGCAAGATCCGACGGTCCAGCAACCTTTACGTTATGTGATTGGCGGCTTGCTGGGTATGGCGATGATTATGTTTGTGTTGCGTCCTTTGATCATGCATTTAACGGGTGCCGATCAGCGCAATGTAAACCTTGAGTTTGCTGAGAGTCCTCAGGATGACTATCAAGAAAATGTGCAAACTAGAGAAGAGCGAGAGCGAGAGGAATTGCTCAATCGCAAGCTGTCTGAGAAGGGAATTACGTCGGCTTCATCGGGTCTGGATGCGAGCAGCGATATGTTACCGCCGGCGGGTTCTCCGCTAGAGATTCAATTAAAACATCTGCAGCTTATTGCTAACGAAGAGCCTGAGCGTGTCGCAGAAGTACTAAAACAATGGGTGAACGTGAATGAAAACAGCGCAGTCAAAAGCAGCCACGCTTAGTCATGTTGAGCGCACAGCGCTTGTATTGCTAGGGATGGGAGAAGATGCCGCCGCACAGGTATTTCAACATTTCACTCGTGATGAAACCCAGCGTGTGACCAAAGCAATGGCACGGTTGAGTGGTATCAAAAGTGATAATGCTAAGCAGGTGATTCAACATTTTTTTGATGACTTTCGTCAACATAGTGGCATACGCGGCGCCTCCAAAGCGTATTTATCGAATACGTTACGTAAAGCTTTGGGGAATGATTTAGCCAAAGGGCTGCTCAATAATTTATATGGCGATGAGATTCGCAATAACATGCAACGGCTGCAGTGGGTTGATGCGGACACGCTGGCTCGTTTTATTTCACAAGAGCACCCTCAGATGCAGGCTATTTTCTTGGCTTATTTGCCCCCAGAAACGTCCTCTAAGGTATTGGAGCAGTTACCGGCGGATTACCATGATGAGCTGCTGTATCGGATTGCTCGCTTACAGGACATCGACCATGACGTGGTCAGTGATCTTAATGAGTTGATTGAACGTTGTATTGAGCATGTATCTAGCAGCCAAAGTGCGCCACTATCTGGTGTTAAACAGGTGGCGGATATTATTAATCGTTTCTCTGGAGACAAGGGCATGCTGATGGAAATGCTCAAACTTCATGATGAAGACGTGGTGAATGAAATTGAAGAAAACATGTTTGACTTTATGGTACTTGGACGGCAGCGTGAAGACACGATGGACCGGTTGGTGCAGCAAGTGCCGCTTGAGTTATGGGGGACAGCACTGAAAGGGGCGGAAATTGCTCTGCAACAAGCAATAAAACGCTCTATGCCTCAGCGTTTAGTTCAAGCGCTGGAAGATGATATGCAATTGCGGGGCGCTGTTCCTGTTAGTGCAGTTGAGCGGGCGCGCAGTGAGATTATGCAGATGGTTAAGGCCATGTCTGAGGCGGGCGAAATAGAATTGGTGTTGTATGAAGAGCAGACGGTGGAATAGTGATGACTCAGAAATACAGAACGTCATTTTCAGCAAAAAACGTTCTTGCCGTAGAGAATAAACCGATACTTCGCTTAGCCGCTTCTGAGTATAGACTTCATCGCTTCCCTCCTGTCGCCCCCGTAATTCAGGATAATGAGCTTTCTTCGGAAATGATGTGGGGAGAAGAAGCGTCACAGGCAGACGTGCAAGAAAAACTCGAGATAGGATTTCAGCAAGGGCTTGAGCAAGGGCATCGAGAAGGGGTGCAACAAGGTCTTGAACAAGGGCAGCAGCAAGGGCTGCTTGAAGGGCAGAAGGAAGGGTTTCAAAAAGGGTTTATTTCCGGTGAGCAGTCAGGAAAGCAGGCTTTTTTAGAGGCAATTAAACCCGTCAACGAGATTTACCATCATTTAGAGCGTTGGCAGGAAGAGAAAGATCAACAGCAGCGCCACGTGATTTGTGAATTAGTGCAAAAGGTTGCCCAGCAGGTCATTCGTGCAGAACTGACGCTTATGCCGCAGCAAATACTTGCGCTGGTGGATGAAACGTTGGAAGCGATGCCAGGTAAGACTGAAAAAGTGACGGTGCATTTGAATCCGCAAGATTTAGAGCGTATCGCCAACATCAATGCCGAACTGCCACATAATTGGAAATTGGTGGCAAAAGCAGAACTTCCTGTGGGCGGTTGTCATTTGGTCACGGATGATGCAGAAGCGGATGCCAGTTGTGATGCGCGCTTAGAAACGTGTATGGATAATGTGAAGAATCATCTACTTGATGAAACATTGCCAGCGCGACATGAGTCCAATCATGACTAGCGCTGCGTTGTTACCTTTGACGGCGAGGCTTCATGATGCGATGGCGTCACTAGAGGCGGTGCCGGTTGCGAAAGTGACAGGCCGCTTAGTTAAAGTGAATGGATTAATGCTGCAAGCGGTGGGTTGCCGTTTTAAGCTTGATCAACGATTTTTGGTTGAAACGGCAGAAGGCGACATGATTGAAGCGCAAGTGGTTGGGTTTGATCATACGATAGCTTATCTCATGCCGATTCGTCGCTTAGGAGGCTTATTTGCCGGCGCTAAGGTGATTCCATTAGAAGGGGACAGCCATGTGCACCTGGGGCATCACTGGTTAGGACGTGTGGTTAATGGTTTAGGTGAAGTTCTTGATGATGGGGCGCCGCTAACCGGGGGGGATCGAGTATCGCTGGATCCTCAGCCGATTAATCCATTAAAACGTCGTCCGGTAGACACACCCCTTGATGTGGGAGTGCGTGCCATTAATGGTTTGCTTACCGTGGGAAAAGGCCAACGAATTGGATTAATGGCCGGCAGTGGAGTCGGGAAAAGTGTCTTGATGGGGATGATTACCCAAAACACCGAAGCTGACGTCATTGTGGTCGGGCTTATTGGTGAGCGAGGTCGTGAGGTGCGTGAGTTTGTTGAGCGTAATCTCACACCAGAATCCCGACGCAAAGCCATTATTATTGCCGCGCCCGCGGATGAATCACCGTTGATGCGATTACGAGCTACATTGCTGTGTCACCGAGTCGCCGAATATTTTCGTGACAAAGGTAAAGATGTCTTGTTGTTGATGGATTCATTAACACGTTATGCCATGGCTCAGAGAGAAATTGCTTTAGCATTGGGAGAGCCACCTGCTTCACGGGGGTATCCGCCTTCAGTCTTTAGTATCTTGCCGCAATTGTTAGAAAGAGCAGGGAACAGTGAGCACCCCGATGGCAGTCTTACGGCGATCTACACGGTACTAGCGGAAGGTGATGATCAGCAAGACCCGGTGGTCGACTCTGCGCGAGCTATATTAGATGGTCACGTTGTGCTTTCTAGGCAGCTTGCGGAGCAAGGGCATTATCCAGCGATAGATATTAATGCGTCGATTAGCCGATGCATGAATGCTTGTACTGAAAAGCCACATCACATGATTGCTAATCAATTTCGTCAATGCTATGCCAGCTACTTGCAGGTCAAAGAGCTGTTGCCGCTAGGCGGTTATCAACCTGGGCAAGATCCCGAGCTTGATCGCGCAGTGATGATGCATCCTCAATTGAAAGCCTATTTACTTCAAGGCGCTGACGAGACGTTGGATTACTCGCAAAGCTTAACGCAATTGGCGCAGCTCTTTGCCAGTGAAGCGACATCGTCGTAAGAGTGCCAATATTGCGTGCTGACTATCAGGGAAGGGTATCATGGAGAGTAAAATAAAAGCGGTCGGTGCGTTGACTATGCTTGAAGAAACTCAACGCGACCGAATTGGATCACAACTGGATGCTGCACGTCAACAAACCGAGAAACTCGAGTCGCGATTATCGGCATTAGCTGAACTGAAATCCTTTCACCATGGTCATGGAGTGCAATCTCGTAGTCGACTGAGTTTGATGAACATGACAATGGTCGATCGTATGTTGCAAGGCATGTTAAACCACCAAGTTCATGAGCAGGCGGTGATGCAGGCGGAGTGTCATGCTATACAGGCACAATTGCAGCAAAAGTCGCAGCGCGTACATGGCTTAGAGCAAGTGCTTGAGCGTTGGAAAAGCAAGCAAAAATATGAAAAAGCCAAACGTGATCAAAAGCTAATGGAAGACATAATTAATTCGCGACTTAAGCTGAGAAAACTGTAAATATCTGGACATTTATCCAGTATAAATTACCATTAGCATTAGACGAAACGCTGATGGCTGACCAAACATGCAATGGATAATTGATCACCAAACTCTCCTACTTTCAATCACTTCAATCTCTACCTGCCTGGGTTTTTCGGCAGCCGCCATATTTCATTTTAAAGCGCGACAAACCGCTGAAATCATCGAGCAAAAAGCAGACATGGTTCAAATGAACTTAGAACAAGAGATTGACCGTTTGCAGCAGGCATTAAAAGAAGCCAAGCAAGAGTTAGACGAGCTTGATGATGAGCGAGATAAATCGGCATTTGAGCTTAAACAAGCCCACGGTAAGGTGATGGCTGCGGTGGAAAAACTGCGCTATTTTGAGGCGGTGAAACAAGAGCGTCAGCACTATGCTGAGGAACTTGAACGTGTGCGTCAGGCGCGCGCCTTATCGGAAACCGAATTACGCGAGCAGCTGGCCACCTTTCAACAGCAGCAGCGTTCAGATACCGAAAAGTTGCAGCTTCTTGAGCAATCGGAGTTGCGATTAAAAGAGCAATTTGAGCGCTTGGCTAACCAAGTGTTAGAAGCCAATAGCAATAAAGTGGATGCGCAGAACCGCCAGAGTCTTGATGGTATTTTAACGCCTTTAAAACAACAGCTTGAAGGGTTTAAAAAGCAGGTCAATGACAGCTTTAACCAAGAAGCGAAAGAGCGCCATACCCTAGTACATGAACTGAAAAACCTGCAGCGCTTGAATGATCAGATGACTCGCGAGGCGATGAACTTAACTCAGGCACTCAAGGGTGATAACAAACAGCAAGGTAACTGGGGAGAAGTGGTGCTTGCACGCGTACTCGCCGAGTCTGGCTTACGTGAAGGGCATGAATACGAAACTCAGGTGAATTTGCAAAATGAAGCGGGTAAGCGTTTTCAACCAGATGTGATTGTACATTTACCACAAGATAAACAAGTTGTGATTGACTCTAAAATGGCGCTGGTGGCTTTTGAGCGTTATTTCAATGCCGATCTAGATACAGAGAAAGAGCAGGCGTTGCGCGATCACTTACTAGCGCTAAGAAATCACATTCGTGGTTTATCACAAAAAGACTATCACCAACTGAAAGGTATTCGTTCACTGGATTACGTATTGATGTTTATTCCAGTTGAGCCTGCTTTTCAGGTCGCGATTCAAGCTGATCCAAGTTTGGTAAAAGATGCGATGGAGCACAATATTATTGTCGTGAGCCCGACCACACTGTTGGTGGCCTTACGTACCATCGATAATTTGTGGCGTAACGAAAGGCAGAATCAAAATGCGCAAATTATTGCCGATAAAGCAAGCAAACTGTATGACAAGCTAAGATTGTTTGTCGATGATATGGAAGCACTAGGCGGCGCATTAGATAAAGCGAATCAGAATTATCAAGGTGCCATGAATAAACTGGCGACTGGGCGAGGAAACGCCATTCGTCAGGCTGAAAGCTTTAAAGAGCTGGGTGTGGAAGTGAAACGCTCAATTTCTTCCTCCATCACAGAAATTGCACAAAATGATGCGTTGGTGGAAAGACAACCAGAGACGGATAAAGTAAACTGACCGTCGGCAGCGCCGGGGTAATGTTGCGCTGCGTATGAGGAAGGATAATGACGGATACTAACGTGCAATCGAATCAAGTAAATCAACAAGATGAAACCACGCATTTTGGTTTCGAAACGGTTTCTAAGGGTGAAAAAGTCACGCGTGTTGCGGAGGTTTTTCACTCAGTAGCCGCTAAGTACGACATTATGAACGATCTAATGTCGGGCGGAGTCCATCGATTATGGAAACGCTTTACGATTGATTGCAGTGGTGCAAGACCGGGTCAGCGTATTCTTGACTTAGGTGGCGGTACGGGCGATCTTACGGCGAAGTTCTCACGTATTGTCGGTGATCAAGGCCACGTTATCTTGGCGGATATCAACAACTCCATGCTGAATGTGGGTCGTGATAAGTTAAGAGATACGGGCATCGTTGGTAATGTTCATTATGTCCAAGCGAACGCTGAAGAACTGCCATTCCCAGACAATTATTTTGATTGTATTACGATCAGCTTCTGCCTTCGTAATGTCACGGACAAAGATAAAGCGTTACGTTCAATGTATCGCGTGCTTAAGCCGGGTGGTCGTTTATTGGTTTTAGAGTTCTCTAAACCTATCTTAGATCCGCTGTCAAAAATTTATGACGCCTACTCTTTCCACTTATTGCCGAAAATAGGTGAAATTGTGGCAAATGATGCCGAGAGTTACCGTTATTTGGCCGAGTCTATCCGTATGCACCCAGATCAAGAAACATTGGAAGGGATGATGCAAGAAGCCGGCTTTGAACATACTAAGTACTTTAACCTGACCGGTGGTATTGTCGCCTTGCACCGCGGCTATAAATTCTAAGGATAGGTAAATGCCATTTGATCCACTAGTGACGGCGGTGGTTGAGACCACGCTGAATACTTTGATTAAAGATGATGATGACCTCGTTAAACGCGTGGCTCGTTTAAAAGGTCAAGCCATCCAAATTCACCTGCGTGAGTTCAATAAGTCGCTGACCTTTATCTTTAGCCATCAATTAGATGTGTTAGCGAACTATGAAGGGGTGGCGAATTGTTCGCTGTCGCTGAATTTATCTGTGCTACCTGAACTAAGAGAGCAGGCCAATATCACTCGTTTGATTAAGCAAGATAAGCTTGAACTTGAAGGCGATATTCAACTGGCACAAAAGTTTGCTCAATTAATGACTGACTGTAAGCCTGATTTGGAAGAGTGGTTATCTCGTGTGACGGGCGATGTCGTTGCACATACCCTTGTACAAAGTGCCAAAGGGGCGGTTGGTTTTGTTTCTTCTCAAGTAAGAAAGCATCAAGATCACTTAGGACAAGTGCTGACGGAAGAGTGGAAAATAGCACCTGCACCACTAGAAATTGCAGCGTTTTGCGATCAAGTGGATGATGTGCGCAGTGCGGCAGACAAGCTTGCTGTGCGTATTGAGCGTTTATTGGAAGCCAATGCGTTGAATGCGCTTGCAGCTTCGAAAGAAGATAACTCGGAGCCCCTATGACTCCGAGTGAAATGAAGCGGTTATATCAAATTGTCAAAGTGCAGCTAGAGTATGGTTTAGATGAGTTGGTTCCAACGCATCAGTTAACCAAGGCTCCTTTACTAGCACGAAAATCCCTATTTTGGATTAAAAATGCTCACCCAGAAAAGCCCCTAGGTGAGCGTTTACGTTTAGCTTTGCAGGAATTGGGGCCGGTTTGGGTGAAGTTTGGTCAAATGATGTCGACGCGCCGAGATCTGTTTCCCCCTCATATTGCTGACCAGCTTGCTTTGCTACAAGACCAAGTCTCTGCGTTTGATGGTGAGTTGGCAAAGACGCATATTGAAAACGCATTGGGTGGTTCAGTTGAACAATGGTTTAGTGACTTTGATGTACAACCACTCGCATCAGCGTCGATCGCTCAGGTTCATACCGCCAAGCTAAAAGAAAGTGGACGCGAGGTGGTGCTCAAAGTTATTCGCCCTGATATTCGTCCTGTCATCGATGCGGATATTAAGTTGATGTATCGTTTGGCACGTATTGTTGAAAAAGCGCTGCCAGAAGCTCGTCGTCTGAAACCGGTTCAGGTTGTAAGAGAATATGAGAAAACGCTGCTAGATGAGTTGGATTTGCGTCGCGAGGCAGCCAATGCCATTCAACTTAGACGCAACTTTGAAGGCAGTGAAGAGCTGTATGTTCCTGAGGTATTACCGGATTTTAGCAGTGAAAGCCTGATGGTTTCCGAGCGAATCTATGGGATTCAAGTAAGCGATATTCCTACCTTGCAAGCCAATGGCACCAATATGAAGTTGTTGGCTGAGCGTGGTGTGAGTGTCTTCTTTACGCAAGTTTTTCGAGACAGCTTTTTTCATGCAGACATGCACCCTGGTAATGTGTTTGTTAGTTATGAGCATCCAGAGAACCCTAAATGGATTGGTTTGGATTGTGGCATTGTCGGTACGTTAAATAGTGAAGATAAGCGTTATTTGGCTGAAAACTTATTGGCGTTCTTTAACCGAGACTACCGAAAAGTAGCGGAGCTGCATGTGGACTCTGGTTGGGTGCCAGCCGATACGAATGTGGATGAGTTTGAGTTCTCTATACGTATGGTGTGTGAGCCGATTTTTGCTAAGCCGTTGGGTGAAATCTCGTTTGGTCATGTCCTACTTAATTTATTCAACACTGCTCGTCGCTTTAATATGGAGGTTCAGCCTCAATTAGTGTTGTTGCAAAAGACGTTATTGTACATTGAGGGGTTGGGTCGCCAGCTATATCCACAACTCGATTTGTGGGAAACCGCGATGCCATTTTTGGAAAAGTGGATGGCCAATCAAGTGGGACCTCAAGCTGTTATTAATGGTATTAAGGAGCGCGCGCCATTTTGGGCAGAAAAGTTACCTGAATTACCAGAGTTGCTGTACGATAGCTTGAAACAAGGTCGCATGATGAATCAGCGTGTAGACACGCTTTATCATGGGTATCGTGAAACAAAACGGCAACATGCGACTGGACAATTTTTATTTGGCGTTGGTGCGACTTTAATCGTATGCTCAGCCATATTGCTAGAAGGGTCTTACCAAGAGTTATCCGGTGTATCCGGTGCTGTCGGTATCACATTTTGGCTGTTAAGTTGGCGTAGTTATCGACGTTAAGCGATAAACTTCAATTTTATTATTCTTTGTTAATCAAGACCCGAGGTAAAGAAAATGGGTGGTATTAGTATTTGGCAACTTCTTATTATTGCTGTCATCGTTGTACTGTTATTCGGCACTAAGAAATTACGCGGAATTGGTGGTGATTTAGGTGGTGCAGTAAAAGGCTTCAAAAAAGCCATGAGCGAAGATGAGTCTGCGGATAAGTCTAAGACAAAAGATGCGGACTTTGAGCCGAAGAATCTTGAGCAACAGAAAACGGAAGCTCAAGCGGAACCAACGGAAACTAAGAAAGACAAAGAGCAGGTTTAATCTGTGTTTGATATCGGTTTTTGGGAACTGGTACTCATATCGGTGGTTGGTTTAGTCGTTCTTGGACCAGAGCGTTTACCAACTGCTATCCGCAGCGTCTCTCGTTTCATTAGTTCAGCAAAGAGCATGGCAAATAATGTCAAAGACGAGCTCGCGCATGAACTTAAGGTTCAGGAGTTGCAAGAAAATTTGCGTAAAGCTGAGAAAATGGGCATGGAAGACCTGTCTCCAGAACTGAAAAGTTCTGTAGAAGAACTCAAGCAAGCTGCGCAAGAGGTTACTCGTCCTTATGCTAAGGACAAGGTGAAAACAACCACACCAGATGCGTCAGAGCCTTCATCAGTCGTTGAAGAGGTGGTTAAACCTGTGGAAACTGAGTCGCCAGATAAAAAAGTGCAATAAGGGCGGTAATCCGCTCTTATTTTTTATATATCGAAGATAGCCCTGCTTTAGTTTAGTCATCTTCTTATTTGTTTGAGGTTTTCATGTCTACCGTTGAACAGACGCAACCTTTAATTAGCCATTTGCTCGAATTAAGAAACAGATTGTTGCGTGCAATTGGTGCCGTGCTGGTTGTTTTTATTTGTTTGATTTATTTCTCTGGCGATATCTACGACTTTGTTTCCAAACCACTCGTTGAGCGTTTGCCTGAAGGGGCAACGATGATTGCGACCGATGTGGCATCGCCGTTTTTTACGCCACTTAAATTAACGCTCATCGCTTCAATATTTATATCCGTACCTTTTATATTGCATCAGGTATGGTCGTTTGTTGCGCCAGGCTTGTACAAGCATGAAAAACGCTTAGTCATGCCGTTGATGTTTTCTAGCTCATTGCTATTTTATTGTGGTGTGGCGTTTGCCTACTTTGTGGTCTTTCCCTTAGTGTTTGGCTTTTTTACTGCCATTTCATTGGGTGGTGTTGAGTTTGCTACCGATATATCGAGCTATCTCGATTTTGTGTTAGCGCTGTTTTTAGCGTTTGGTATCGCCTTTGAAGTACCCGTTGCTATCATTTTATTGTGCTGGACTGGCGCAACGGATGTAAAAAGCTTGAAAGAGAAGCGCCCGTATATTGTGGTTGGGGCGTTTATTGTCGGCATGATGCTAACGCCACCCGATATGATTTCACAAACATTGTTAGCGATTCCAATGTGTTTGTTGTTCGAAGTCGGATTGTTCTTTGCTAGGTTCTACACTCGTAAAGATGATGAGTTAGAAGAGCAAGACGAAGATTAAATCAAAGACAAATAAAAATAGCGGCGATTGAGCCGCTATTTTTTTAACTTTTCACCCTGATGGTATAGCCGCATGCACAGCAAATATAGATTTGCTTTATTCCAATAAGCTTTTGCCAAATGGAACGCTTATGGCGTAGTAGCAAGGCTCCGTGCTCACACATGTTTATCTCCGTATTGTCCATAAAATGCTCTTACTGGGCGGCATCGACAATGCATTCTATTGACAGTTAGATTGACTGGGAATGCCAATTTGGAAGCAATGTCACAATTTGATATAAATGGAGTGAATGGGGTTTGGATTAAGTGTGAGGACTATATATTTGTCAGGCGATGCTGAATGTCAGTCGTGAATTGAGCCTAGGGCGGCTGAATCAGTCTTGGAATGTTATATGAGAACAGATAGCTCGGATTAGATAGACAAAAGCCACCTTTGATGACGGTGGCTTGATTTTGTAGACGTAGAGTTGGGTCGGCTATCTAACAATGACCGTATGGCCGCACCCTGAGCAAATATAAATTTCTTTAATGCCCTTTAATCGTTGCCAAAGCGTACGTTTTTGTCGTTGTAATAAACTGCCGTGTTCGCACATACTCACCTACCTAATATGACTCAGAAGTTGGTATGACGACCAACCAATATGCTATGGGTGAGTATTCTACTTGTTGCCCTTGTGTTGTTCTATCTTTTTGTGATGTTAATTCAATATTTGTATATGCTTTTTATATAGTTACAGCGAAAATAGCGCTTTTGCATTGCCTGTTGTCATCTCGATCAGCGATGCCTTATCGGTCTCTTTATACTGCGCCATTCGATCAACGATCAAAGAGGTATAGGCAGGCTCATTGCGTTTCCCTCTATGCGGGACTGGCGCTAAGTAGGGGCAATCAGTCTCAAGAAGCAGCCACTTTGCATCGAGCTCAGGAATAACTTTATCCATACCCGCATTCTTAAATGTTGAAACGCCACCAATGCCTAGATGAAAGCCTAATTCATTGATCGCTTTTGCTTCTTCTAAGCTACCGCCAAAACAGTGGAAAACCCCTTTCAATGTACCGTCTTGTTCTTTTCTAAGCAGCGAAAGAGTTTCTTCAATGGAATCTCGAGTATGAATCACAACGGGAAGGTTACGCTCTTTAGCCCAATTGAGTTGGGTGATGAAGGCATATTCTTGCTCGGCTTTGTAAGTTTTATCCCAATAGAGATCGATGCCAATTTCACCCACGGCAATAAAGTTGTGTTTATCGAACCAAGCATGGATCTCGTTGAGGGTGTCTTTGACATTACCATCGACGTAACAGGGGTGCAGACCCATCATTGAACGACAAATGGATGGATAAGCCGCTTCGGTGGCGAGCATAGGCTCAATTGATGCTAAATCGATGTTCGGTAAGAGGATCTTTTCTACGCCAGCAGCAAGTGCGCGTTGTACTACGTCATCTCTATCTGCATCAAACTCTTCGGCGTATATGTGGGCATGGGTGTCGATCATAGGATTACTTTACTGTCTAAATGATGGTGTAAGTATATACACAAGTTCTTGCGGCGAAAATCACTGTCGTGATATCAACCGATACAATATATAGGGCGATGCAATTGAATGTGGATCGGCATTTTCCAGTATTACTACTAGCATGCAGCATTGAGAGTGCTATGCTTGGTTTTCGCATTTTCCAGACAAGGAGCACAAAGTGTCTGTATCGATTCAAGGTCAATTTCCAGCAAGACGTATGCGCCGTTTGCGCAAGCACGATTTTAGCCGTCGCTTGATGGCGGAAAACCAGATTTCTGTCGATGATTTGATTTACCCAATGTTTATTTTGATGGGTAAAAATCGTCGTGAATCGGTGGAGTCGATGCCAGGTGTTGAACGCCTGTCTATTGATTTGATGCTGGAAGAAGCCGAGTACTTAGCAAAGTTGGGCGTGCCAGCAATAGCGCTATTCCCGGTCGTCAACCAAGATGCCAAAAGTATCTGCGCAGCTGAAGCCTACAATCCAGAAGGACTTGTGCAACGCGCGGTGAAGTTACTGAAGCAAAACGTACCAGATATGGGTGTCATTACTGATGTGGCTTTGGACCCGTTCACTACTCATGGTCAAGATGGCATTATTGACGATGATGGTTATGTACAAAATGATGAGACAACCGAAGTGCTGATCAAGCAGGCGTTGTCGCATGCTGAAGCAGGGGCTGATGTGGTTGCCCCGTCTGATATGATGGATGGACGTATCGGAAGAATTCGTGAGGCGCTAGAAGAAGCGGGTTATATTCATACTCAAATCATGGCGTACTCAGCAAAATATGCATCTAACTACTATGGGCCATTCCGTGATGCCGTCGGTTCAGCATCGAACCTGAAAGGGGGAAATAAGAAAAATTACCAGATGGATCCTGCCAATAGTGATGAAGCCTTGCACGAAGTGGCAATGGACATCAATGAAGGGGCGGATATGGTGATGGTGAAGCCAGGAATGCCATATCTTGATGTGGTACGCCGAGTGAAATCTGAACTTCAGGTGCCGACGTTTGCCTATCAAGTCTCGGGTGAGTATGCGATGCACAAAGCCGCGATTCAAAATGGCTGGCTTAAAGAGCGCGAGACGGTGCTTGAATCACTGGTTTGTTTCAAGCGAGCGGGAGCCGATGGCATTCTTACCTATTTTGCTAAAGATGTAGCAGAATGGCTTGCTGAAACGAATGGTGAGGCAAAAAGTCACCTTCGTTAAGTGGAAGTATTAGTGTGTCATGAAGGTCGGCATCTGCCGACCTTTTTTATGGGAGAAAGGTATGTTGATTCGCGAAGGTAGCTTGAAAGAAGTCGCTGAAATTGTTGCGACCATAGATGAGTTTTCTCATAAGGAAAGTGTAGAGAGCTTAGCATCTCGTTTAAGTGACAGACGCAGCCTTGTTTTGGTGGCAGAAAGCAGTGGCGAGCTACTTGGGTTTAAAATTGGTTATGAAATTGATAATCACACTTTTTATAGCTGGTTTGGGGGGGTGACAAGTCACGCTCGTCGACTCGGGGTTGCACAGGCGTTACTTGAGTGGCAAGAACGCTGGGTGACGGCACAGTCTTACCAAGCCATTACAGTCAAATCCAGAAATCAGTTTCCTTCAATGTTGAGATTGCTGCTCAAAAATGGCTACTTGATCGAGGGATATGAACAAAGGACGCCTTTGATAGAGTCACGGATCATGTTTATCAAAACGCTAGGCAGTGGAAATAAAAGCACGGCTAATTAAATGATAATAATTCGCAATTAGTTGTTGACGATTTAAATGAGAATGATTATTATTAGTCTCGTCTTAAGGGGAAACACTCCAGATAAGCCTATTTTTTAAGCGGTGCTTTTAGGGTAGAGGTTATCAGCGGAATGGATTCGTTTTTGACACGACATTGCTCACATTGCTTCCAGTGTATTTATAGCTTTTGGTAGGGTAGATGTACTCAGTTTTGAGATGCCCATCCCTCTATTTTGCTAGGCGACATCTATGATGTCGCTTTTTTTCTATCTAAAATTTGCTCGTTCTATCTACACAGCTTGTCAGCACTGTATTCTATACCATGAGATTTCCCGCCAAAATGGTTTTCCACATTGCGTGATCTATTAAGGATCATCTCCATTGTGGTTGATCTGTATTATTTTCCTTTTAAAACAGTATGTTACCTGTGTTTTTTTTAGTGGCTTGTAAAGTTATTGTCAAGCGTTAACAACACTATAAACAGACTTATCCACAGGCGAGGGGAGAGATTACCTTACTAAAAGGTGAGCGCTGTGTATCTAACCAGTGAAAGGTCATAGCATAGTGTAAACAGACGTGGCATCCTTAGACTAAATCCCCCAATTTTGGATGACTAGACATGGCTCATATACCAGACAACCCGCTGATTCTTATTGATGGCTCTTCTTATCTTTATCGCGCATTTCACGCTTACCCTGAAACGATGAGTAACGGTGAGATCCCCACCAATGCGGTTTATGGTGTTGTGAATATGCTGAGAAGCATGATGCGACAATTTGCCTCTGATCGTATTGCGGTTGTGTTTGATGCTAAAGGCAAAACATTCCGCGACGATATGTATCCTGAATACAAAGCGAATCGTCCCCCTATGCCTGATGATCTTCGTTGCCAAATTGAGCCGCTGCATAATGTTATTCGAGCGATGGGGTTACCACTGATTTGTGTACCCGGCGTGGAAGCAGATGATGTGATTGGAACATTAGCTCACCAAGCTTCTCAAGCCGGTATGCCGGTACTAATCAGTACTGGTGATAAAGATATGGCTCAATTGGTTGATGAGAATGTGACACTTATAAATACCATGACGAATACCGTCATGGATGTTGAAGGTGTTGTCGAGAAGTTTGGTATTCCACCTGAGTTGATTATTGACTATCTAGCCTTAATGGGTGACAAAGTTGATAACATTCCAGGCGTACCCGGCGTTGGGGACAAGACCGCCACCGCTTTATTGCAAGGTATCGGTAGTATCCAAAGTATTTATGAGCGTCTTGATGATATCGCAGCCCTCGGTTTCCGCGGGTCGAAAACGATGGCTAAAAAGCTGGTAGAGCATAAAGATAACGCGACGCTTTCTTATGAACTCGCTACGATAAAACTTGATGTTGAGCTTGATTACAAACCAGATGAGCTACTGAAACAGACGCCAAATACCGACGAGTTGACGACCTTATTTGCTCAGTTGACGTTTAAGTCGTGGTTGAATGAGTTGCTAGAAGGTGGCACTGGTGAGGTTGTTGCGGACTCTCGTTCAGCATCTGGTTCTGCTTCTTCGAAAGACTCTGACTCTGATATGGATGTGTCTGCGGTAACGATTGATCGCAGTGAATATGAGACGATTTTAACCGAAGCGCAGTTTGCTACTTGGCTTGAAAAGCTTAAGTCGAGCTCGGTATTTGCCTTAGATACTGAAACCGACAGCCTTAATTATATGGTGGCGAACCTTATTGGCTTGTCATTTGCTACTGAAGAAGGTGTTGCTGCGTACCTTCCTGTTGCGCACGACTATATGGGCGCACCAGAGCAACTTGATAGAGATTGGGTACTTGCACAGTTAAAGCCTCTACTTGAAGACCCAAGTCTAAAGAAAGTGGGTCAGAACTTGAAATACGATGCCAGTGTATTAGCTCGTTATGATATCGAGCTGAAAGGTATTCAATTTGACACCATGTTAGCGTCTTATGTTTACAACAGTGTGGGTGGTAAGCATGACATGGATAGTCTGGCACTGCGATTCCTACAGCATAGCTGTATTTCTTTCGAACAAATTGCAGGTAAGGGCAAGTCTCAGCTGACATTTAACCAGATTGAATTAGATGAAGCTTCGCCTTATGCCGCGGAAGACGCAGATGTGACGCTAAGACTGCATCAACGTTTAAACAGTGAGATTGAAAAAAATGAAGCCCTTCAGCGGATCTATCAAGAGATAGAAGTCCCACTGGTTCCTGTACTGTCACGCATCGAACGAACCGGCGTACTCATTGACGATATGTTATTGGGGGCACAATCTCAAGAACTAGCCGTTAGACTAGATGAACTCGAACAGCAAGCTTACGACGTGGCTGGTCAAGAGTTTAACCTTAGTTCGCCGAAGCAATTACAAGCTATCTTATTTGAGAAAATGGCACTGCCCGTGATCAAGAAAACGCCATCAGGTGCACCCTCTACCAATGAAGAAGTGTTGCAAGAGTTAGCGTTGGACTATCCGTTACCAAAACTAATTTTAGAGTATCGTGGCTTAGCAAAATTGAAGTCCACGTATACCGATAAATTACCGAAGATGATTAACCCAGAAACAGGCAGAGTCCATACGTCATATCACCAAGCGGTGACAGCGACAGGCCGTCTCTCGTCGACCGATCCTAACTTGCAAAATATCCCAATCAGGAATGAAGAGGGGCGTCGGATTCGTCAAGCGTTTGTTGCACCGCACGGTTGGAAGATTTTGGCTGTCGATTACTCTCAAATTGAGCTGAGAATTATGGCGCATTTGTCCGGTGATCCGGCACTTCTGGAAGCTTTTAAATTGGGCAAAGATATTCATGCTGCTACCGCGGCTGAAATTCTTGGGGTTGATATTGAGCAGGTATCGACAGAACAGCGCCGCCGAGCGAAAGCGATCAACTTTGGTTTGATTTATGGGATGAGTGCATTCGGTTTGTCGAAGCAATTAGGTATTCCACGCCGCGAAGCTCAAGAGTATATGGATACGTATTTTGAGCGTTATCCTGGTGTGATGCAGTATATGGAAGATACTCGTTCCGCCGCGTCTGAAAATGGCTATGTGGAAACGATCTTTGGTCGTCGTCTGCACTTACCTGAAATTAAGTCTCGTAATGCCATGCGTCGTAAAGCGGCAGAGCGAGCAGCGATCAATGCGCCAATGCAAGGCACAGCGGCCGATATTATTAAGAAAGCGATGCTGCTTGTTGATGAGTGGGTTGAAAATGAAGGCGATGGAAAGGTTCGTATTTTAATGCAGGTTCACGATGAATTGGTATTTGAAGTGGAATCGTCATTCTTAGGCGAAATTGAAAGTAAAATACAAGAGTTGATGGAATCTGCAGCAGATCTTGCTGTACCGTTAGTTGCCGATTCTGGTCATGGAGACAATTGGGATCAGGCTCATTAGACAGTTATTGACCATTATTAGATAAAAATCATGAGCCAGCGCACAAACACTGGCTTTTTTGTATCAAGAATAAAGCGATATTCGTTTGATTCATTTCGTTGGTTAATAAAAATATGGTGAAAAAAAACTACAAAATCTGTTTCATTTTTAGATCAGTTGTTGTACATTGGTCGTGTAGGGTACAGAGGTAAGATGTTCTATCTTTCAGACCTTTTGTTTCACGTTATTGGATTAGGCTGATTCAGCCGCCCCAGTCAGTATTTGACTGGGGCGTTTTTTCTTGTGCGAAAGAAAAAATTAATTCAGCCCGCTTTTCCTTTATTTTCTCGTTGTTTTAGACCATTCATGTGTCTTTATTATCTATCGTTTTGTAATTTAATCACCTTCACACTATTGATAATTTCAGTATGAAATCAAGTCTGTAGAAGTTTGCGGAAATGTGTTTTTAAGATATTGAAAAATATGGAATAGAATCAGTTTTTCTTTGTGTGGTTTACGAGGAAGTAAAGAGAGGGAGAGCCGAGGAGGTCACATTTTATAGACCATTGAATTGAAAAAATAGTTATCTTGATGAATTCTTACATCAAACAATAACTAAATCTTCTCTCTCCCATTGCCCTGCCAGGACGGCGGGGCGTTTTGTTTCTATCGTTGGGAAATTACAACGAATTATTCAGACGGCTTTTGGACGGCGTCTTCGTCTTGTGCTTCAGCTTCTTCTAAGTGTGCAAATGCTGGAGCAAACCACGTATCGAGTTTACGACGAAGTTGTTCGACCCCCATCCCTTTCAGTGATGAGAATGCATCTACTTGTACGTCACCATCAAACGTAGCTTCTGCTTGCTCGCGAATCTTTAGAATTTGAGCGTTGCGAGCGCCACTTTTTAGTTTGTCTGCTTTCGTTAGCAACACTTGCACTGGGATATTGGATTCAACTGCCCAAACAATGAGTTGCTGATCAAGATCTTTCATTGGGTGACGAATATCCATGAGAACAACTAATCCTTTTAAGGATTTGCGTTTTTGTAAATACTCACCAAGCGAACGCTGCCATTTTTTCTTCAATTCTAATGGAACCTGAGCAAAACCATATCCCGGTAGGTCGACGATATGACAGCCTTCATCCACTTTGAAGAGGTTGATTAACTGAGTTCGACCAGGTGTCTTACTGGTTTTAGCCAAACTTCTTTGGTTGGTAAGTCGGTTCAATGAACTCGATTTACCTGCGTTGGAGCGTCCTGCAAACGCAATTTCGATACCTTCATCTTCTGGTAAGTGACGGATATCGGGCGCACTTGTTATAAAATGCGTGTTTTGATAATGAATTTTTACGCTCACTGTTAACTCCATCTCGACTTTGTGTAGTCGATTGATTACTTTTTTGTGAAATTGTGTAAAATAACCGTGCTCGGCATATGGCCACACATTGTACCATGAACGGTGTTAATTGCCCGAGTTACCTTATTTTGCTCGTCAAACGAATAATAAACGTGTAACTCTGATGGAAAGTGGTACTGGAAGCTTGATAATTATAATGGAATGTCATGAAAAAATTAGCGCTAATCTTGAGTCTTGTAGCCAGCTGTTCAGTATGGGCTGAAGGCAATATTGAAGCTGGTAAAGCAAAATCCCTAACTTGTGTTGCTTGTCATGGTACTGACGGTAACAGTCAGTTGACGATGTACCCTAAAATTGCAGGCCAGCACGCAAAATACATCGAAAAACAATTGAAAGACCTAAAACTGGGCATGACGAGTGCCGGTAAGCAAGGTCGTTACGATCCCGTAATGGGTGGTATGGCAATGCCGCTATCTGAAGAAGATATGGCTGATTTGGCTGCCTACTATGCATCAATGCCCATTTCAGCGAATAGCACGCCAGAAAATGTCGTTGAACAAGGTAAGACCCTTTATACGGCTGGTGATGCTGAGCGTGGTATTACCGCATGTATCGCGTGTCATGGGCCAAGAGGTAACGGCACCGAGCTATCTGGTTTCCCTAAAATATCAGGTCAGCATGCCGAATACATTCAAGCCCAGTTGGAAAAATTCCGCAGTGGCGATAGAAATAACGATATGAACGCCATGATGCGAGATATCGCCAAGAAATTGAACGATGAAGATATTACGACATTGTCGAAGTACGTTGGTGGTTTGCACTAATAGATTGCCCGACACTGTTTAGAATACGTGAGCCCAACGTCTGTTTCTTTTTGCCCGTATCCGAGCTAACAAAGCCCTTCATTTGAAGGGCTTTGTTATTTCTAGGCATCGTGCACATATTTCTGTAGAGAGGTGAGTACCATAGATGATGCTTTTCTGAGGGTGGTGTGAGATATTTGCCATACTTACTATCGCTGATTACTAGTGCTTTGTGTCTAAGTGATTGAATAATAGTGTTTTAATTCGATGTCGAGAAATGATGGCTCATAATTATTTTCAAGCGGTTGTTTTCGTCTTTGGTTCGGGTAAATTAGTCCGGGTCGACAGGGTGTTGCGAGATGGATTTGGTGTCAGGATGACCACCAAGGATGCTTGGCTAGGAAGCTAAGAAGAATAAATGGAAAACTTGAACTTGGAGTTCAGGTTTACAGGGATGGTGACCTCTCTCAAGGCTGAGAAAATTAAGGGACAGGGTTTAGGAAGAACTCTCGCAGATGGTTTTGCTAGGGAATATGAAAACGCATCAGGATGATGACAAATAAGAATTAGCAGTGGAAGCACGAATAACAAATGGATATTTGTGAGGCATTAATAGTGCCGACCGATTTCGCCAAATGGCGATGGAAAGCGACAGGTTATCCTGTCGCTTTTTTTACATATCCATAAAGCTAAATGAGAGTTAATATCATTTAACTTGCGACTGCATTTGAGATCGATTATCATTTGCTCATCTACAGGGGATGTGCAAATGACGACTCACAAGCAACCAGTTACAAAAACGCTAAATGTACCGACCAAGTTACTTAGGCCGCTATGGTTTAGAAGCCGAGAGAGCTTGCTGGATGATGGGCTTGTCTATGATCCTATCGCAGCGTATGCATGCCGTCGGTGCCATCTTGCCTCCGATTGTCTATCTGGTAACGTCGACCAAGGGCAGCTGCTGCACGCGACTTTGACGCAAATCTGTGACCTGCAAGTTAGACGTTTCTTGGAGTCGAACCCTAATGGTTTAGTTATTAATGTTGGGGCTGGATTAGACACACGTTTTTATCGACTCGATAATGGCCGTTGTCGCTGGATAGAAGTGGATACCAATGAACATTTAGTTTGGCGCCAACGATTATTTCATCGTAGTGAACGTTATCAACTGATGTGTGGTTCGATCGATGACATGACTTGGCTTCATGAGTTGCCGAGCGAACAATCCCAACCCGTTTTGGTGGTTTGTGAGCAAGCGCTTTTGGATCGACGAGAGAATAGAGTGGCACATTTTGTTCAGTCTATTGGTTGCCATTTTCAACACGCTCAAGCGTGCGTTGTATTAGCGGGTGACCTGAGTCAAAACCGTTTGGGTCAGAGAATGGGCTGTGAAGAGTATCAACACGGTTTTAAAAGGCCTACTCAGTCTCTGCTGAATTGGCTGCCATGGATTCACCGAGCTACTCTGATTTCCCCAATAGATCAGCATTGCCAGCGTTGGAGTCGCTGGCAGCGAGTTCTTGCTAAATTACCCGTCTACAAGAATAGATTGACACCCAATGTTATCAATATTCAGTGGTAATTCAGCAGCTTCATAGCGTAATAATTTTTTTCATACTGTCTACCCATTAGGATTAGCGATACCATTACCTCTTTGCTGTGGTTGTTTGCCATGATTGCAATGGTGATGTGTCGAGGTTGGTGTGCTATCAAATCCGTTTTCGCTTTTACTTAATATGTCCTTACATCGTAGGGTATTGTTGCTCGCTATCCCTATGGTTCTGTCTAATATTACGGTGCCTTTACTTGGCCTTGTCGATGCCGCTGTCATTGGGCATCTCGAGCATGCGTGGTTCTTAGGTGGTGTTGCGTTAGGTAGCACGATGATTAGTGTGACATTTTGGCTACTTGGGTTTCTGAGGATGTCAACAACTGGACTTACCGCTCAGGCTTATGGAGCGCAGGATAAACGTCAGCTCGCCTTAGTGTTTTTGCAAGGCAGTTTGATGGCATTAGGTTTTGCCGCCCTTTTTTTAGTATTTCACTCGTGGTTGTCTGACGTGGTGTTCTCACTGAGCAGTGCAAGTGATCAAGTGAAATACTATGGCGCGCAATATTTTGCGATTCGAGCTTGGAGTGCCCCAGCGGCGCTGATGAATTTCGTTCTATTGGGTTGGCTATTGGGTACCCAAAATTCGAAAGCGCCAATGTGGATGGTACTGATTACCAATGTTATCAACATTGTGCTCGATGTCGTGTTTGTTATTGGTTTTGAATGGCAGGTGGAAGGTGCGGCATTCGCTTCCGTGATTGCTGATTATAGTGGTTGTCTCTTTGGTTTGCTTTGTGTCGCCAAAACATGGAAAAGCCGACACTTACCTAAGCTCACTTCTCTCTACGCGGAAGCGACACAAGATATTGCTCGTTTCGTACGACTAAATCGAGATATATTTCTACGTTCGTTATGTTTGCAAGCGACATTCAGCTTTATGACGTTTCAAGGCGCGGCCTTTGGTGATGACATTGTCGCAGCCAACGCGGTATTGATGAGTTTTCTCATGATTATCTCTTATGGTATGGATGGCTTTGCTTACGCGATGGAAGCAATGGTCGGGAAGGCGATGGGAGCAAAAAGTAAGGAGGAGCTAGTGGAGTCCTTAGTAGGGACATTTTTTTGGAGTTTCATTATTTGTGTCGTGTTGACCGTGCTTTTTGCTATTGCAGGGACATCATTGATTGCTTTGATTACTTCGATAGAGACGGTGCAGCAGCAAGCTCAACATTACTTACCCTGGTTGATTGCGATGCCTCTGGTATCCATGTGGTGCTTTCTATTTGATGGTATTTTTATAGGTGCAACAAAAGGGAAGGAGATGAGAAATAGTATGTTCATTGCGACGTGTTGCTTCTTTCTGCTCTTCACGCTGTCGGCTGGATGGGGCAATCATGCGTTATGGTTTGCCATGATCAGCTTTATGTTAATGCGCGGTGTTGGGCTTGCGGTGATCTTTATCCAACAATGGCGTAAAGGGGCATTCTTGGCCGCTTAAGGTATGAGGTGAAGTGCGAGTCTGTTACTGATTTAAAAAAATAGGACGAAATTAATATCGTCCTATTTTATGAGGAAGGATTAGAGCAGCGCTTAGAATAGTCGATTGAGCCCATTCAGTGCGGCGACTCGATAAGCCTCTGCCATTGTGGGGTAGTTAAATGTGGTATTAACAAAGTACTCGATGGTATTTGCTTCTCCTTTTTGCTCCATAATGGCCTGCCCGATATGAATGATTTCAGCGGCTCGCTCGCCAAAACAGTGTATCCCCAAAATCTCTTTGGTTTCTCGGTGAAATAGAATCTTAAGGCTTCCTACATCTTTGCCGGCTATTTGCGCTCTGGCAAGATGCTTAAAGGAGGATCGTCCTACTTCATAAGGCACTTTTGCTTCCGTCAGTTCTTGTTCGGTTTTACCGACAGAGCTAATTTCAGGAATGGTGTAAATCCCTGTTGGAATATCTTCAATCAGTGTGCCTTCCGCTTCACCTTGTGTGATGGCTTGGGCGACAAATCGCCCTTGGTCATAAGCGGCGCTCGCTAAGCTCGGGTAGCCAATAACATCACCGACTGCGTAAATATTATCGATTTCTGTTCGATAATTACCATCTACTTTTAGCTGACCGCGTGAATCAGGTGTTAGACCGACAGAGGAGAGGTTGAGCGCATCAGTATTACCGGTGCGACCATTAGCGAAGAGAATACAGTCAGCACGCATTTTTTTGCCAGAGTTGAGATGGACAATAACGCCATCTTCCGTACCTTCAATTTTTGCGTAAGTCTCGTCATTACGAATCATCATACCGCTGTTCCAAAAGTGATAGGACAATGAGTCAGACATTTCGTTATCAAGGAAGGCGAGCAATCGGTCTCGGGTATTGATGAGGTCGGTCTTCACGCCAAGCCCACGGAAAACGGAAGCGTATTCACAACCAATGACACCTGCGCCGTAAATAATGATATGACGAGGGTCGTGTTCTAGCGACAAAATGGAATCACTGTCGTAGATACGCGAGTGGTCAAAATCCACATCATCAGGGCGATAAGGGCGTGAACCTGTGGCGATAACAAATTTATCCGCAGAATAAGTATCAATAGTGCCGTCTTGCTTGGTGACCTCTAGTGTATTTGCGTCAGTAAAGCGTGCTGTTCCAAAAAGAAGCGTGCACTCATTGCGGTCATAGAAGCCTTGACGCAAGCGAGTTTGCTTGTCGATAACGGATTTCGCATGACCGAGAATATTGGAAAAGGTCGAATGCAAGCTGGTGTTGTTTTTGCAAAATAGGGGGTTGCTGTTGAATTCGATAATTCGACTTACGGCGTGGCGCAGGGATTTAGATGGGATGGTACCCCAGTGTGTACATCCGCCGCCGACACTGGCTTCTTTTTCTATGATCGCGACATTTAGACCTGCTTTGGTCAAACCCATAGCAGCCCCTTCGCCACCAGGACCACTACCAATAACGATTGCATCAAAGTGTTTGGAGCGACTCATAAAATAATCCTCGTTTCGCGGTAATACCAAGCAATACCCTATATTGGCTTTAAAGCGCCAGAGGAAAGTGGGAGGGCATATCGTTAATTAAGGTGGACTAACGTTATTGCTGGTTAACATCGCGTAAATTTATGTTATCGAGATTCTAACGGATTATTAACGCAGGTAAACGGATCTGAGGCGATACAGTGTGAATGATCACGGACTTTGCACTGAAATTACAGCGCAGTAGAGATTTAGATAATAGCATTATCACTTTGATGTGTTGTGATTGGTTACAAACTGAAGTGAGAGTTGTAAAAGGTTTTAGTAAAAATCCTTTTCCCTACACTTATACAAAATCACTATTCGCGTTATATTACTGGCTCTCCCTCGATTACCGCCATGAGCGGTAAACAACAAGTACACCTAGGTTAAGTATGAAATCAATGGGAATCCGTGCACAACAAAAAGAAAAAACGCGTCGTTCATTGATTGATGCTGCGTTTAGCCAGTTAAGTGCTGATCGCAGTTTTTCCAATTTGAGCTTGCGTGAAGTGGCGCGAGAAGCGGGCATTGCCCCAACTTCTTTTTATCGTCACTTTAAAGACATGGATGAACTGGGTCTCACCATGGTAGACGAAGGGGGCTTACTGCTTAGGCAGTTAATGCGACAAGCGCGCCAACGTATTGTCAAAGAAGGCAGTGTGATTCGCACTTCGGTCGAAACTTTCATGGAGTTTATTGCGAGTAGTCCAAATGTTTTCCGACTATTGTTGAGAGAACGTTCGGGCACGTCGTTTGAATTTCGTGCCGCGGTAGCAAGGGAAATTCAGCACTTTTCTGCAGAGCTGACTGAGTATTTGGTTAGTACTGGTATGGATCGTGATGAAGCATTTGCCCAGGCAGAAGCGTCGGTCATTCTGGTATTCAGTTCAGGTGCTGAAGCACTTGATTTGAGTAAAGCGGAAAGATATGAACTCGCTGAAAGGTTGATTGTCCAATTAAGAATCGTGGCCAAGGGCGCACACTGGTACCGTAAAGAACGTGAACGAAACCGTCTAAAAGAAGGGTCGAACTGATGTCTAAAGAAATTTCCTCTGAAAGCAGTAACAGCGGTAAAAAAACACTGGTACTAGCACTTATCGCTGGTATGTGTGGTAATGCTATGTTGTCTTGGTTGACGATTAGCGAAATGACTTTCTCTATTTTTCCTTTGATTGCACTCGTGCTATCACTGCAGGCGCTTTATCAAGAGTACCTAAAAAATCCGATTCCTGAAGATTTTCCTATGGTTGGCCTAGCGGCATTTTTTGTTGGGGCATTTGGACACTCTGCGTTTACTAAGGCGCAGTATCCGGATGCAGGTGGCAACTTCTTCGCGATTATTGTCGTGCTGGTGCTGCTTTTCTGGATTGGTAAGAAATTAGGTTACATCATGAAAGAAGCCTAAGTTGAATATAGAAATAAAAAAACGAGCCTGATGGCTCGTTTTTTTATTTCTGGCAGTTGAACAATATTAGTCAACTTTGCGCTCTAACATGACACCCGCTTCAATGTGATGTGTGAACGGGAATTGGTCAAAAAGTGCGAACCGAGTAATAGTGTGTGTTTCACCAAGGAGGTCAAGGTTGTCTTTTAAGGTTTCAGGGTTACACGAAATGTAGAGAATACGTTCGTAGCCTTGCACCATTTTACATGTGTCTACATCCATTCCTGAGCGGGGTGGATCGACAAAAATCGTATTGCAGTTGTAGCTTCTTAAGTCGACATTTTGCTGTTTTAGGCGGCGGAATTCACGCTTTCCTTCCATTGCTTCAGTAAAATCTTCTGCTGACATTCGAATAATTTGCACATTATCGATGTGGTTTGCTGCAATGTTGAATTGTGCAGAGTCAACAGAAGGCTTGGCAAGTTCAGTCGCAAGAACACGCTCGAAGTTTTGTGCCAGAGCAAGAGAGAAATTACCATTTCCACAGTAAAGCTCCAGCAGATCGCCTTTGCTCTCTTGTGTACAATCTACTGCCCATTCCAACATTTTCTGCGCCACAGGACCATTGGGTTGTGTGAAGCTGTTTTCAACTTGTTGGTAGTGGTATGGCTGATTGTTTACGTGCAACGTTTCCATCACGTAGTCTTGGTCTAGTACGATTTTCATTTTTCGGGCACGACCAATTAGATTGAGTTTAAAGCCCTCGTCATTCAATCTTTGCTTCAGCGCTTGAGCGTCAACCTTCCAAGCGTCATCCAGCTGACGGTGATAAAGCAGGGAAACTAAAATCTCACCGCTGAGCGTGGAAAGAAAATCTACTTGGAATAGCTTCTTACGTAAAACGTCATTACCTTTCATCGCATCGATAAGGAGCGGCATCAAATCATTGATGAGGCGGCTCGCTGCTGGGAATTGGTCGACACGATACTTTTCACGAGTTTCTTGGTTGAACATGACGTAGTACATGTCTTCACCTTCGTGCCAAACACGGAATTCAGCACGCATGCGATAGTGCTTCTCAGGAGAAGTAAAGACTTCGAGTTCAGGAGCAGAATAAGGCGCCATCATGTCGATCAGTCGTTGAGATTTTTCGTCGAGCTGAATTTGGTAGCCTTCTGGTGTGAAGTCGAGGTTTGCCATTATAGTTGCCTATCGTCGGTAATGAGTTTTTAAAGGAGGGCAGATTTTATTCAATCTCCCGGCGTTGTCCAGTTTTTCCCAGAAATGTCTTTTATTAGGGCTGTATATCTATAGCTTAGTTCAATCTGTTATGGACAAATTATCATGTTGTTAATACCATGCCGCTTAGCTGGTGTGAGAATGACAAAGGAATCTCACTGAAAAGGGAATCTGGTGTAAATCCAGAACTGACGCGCAGCGGTAAAAGAGAACGAACACTCATAAGACACTGTATTGCATACGGGAAGTCGAGTTAATAGGTTTAGGAACATGATGTTCCTAGTGCTCTTAAGTCCGAATACCTGCCAGCAGCCAAGCTGCTCACTCAATAACCAATGTGAGCGACTCGGAAGGACTTACGCGATTAGGACAATATAACAATGAACCAATCTATTTTGGCGATAGCAGTGGCTGCATCGCTCTCTTCTTATGCTTCTTTTTCACGGGCGCAAGAGCAAGAAAAGCCAACCCAAGAAACCGCTAATGAAACGATGGTAGTGACAGCTAATCGTTTTGAGCAAAACGAAGCGTCTGTCATCGCCCCGATTAGTGTCGTAACTCGTCAAGAAATTGAAGTTATTCAAGCTAAAAGTATGTCTGATGTTTTAAGGCGTCTACCGGGTGTTGAAATCACTCAAAATGGAGGTCGTGGGCAAGCTACATCGATCTATTTGCGAGGAACAAATAGCAACCATGTTTTGATGTTGATTGATGGTATTCGTTACAGTAGCGATACGACCAGTATGTCAATAAATCAATTCCCTGTCGGCTTGGTTGAGCAAGTTGAAGTGATTCGTGGGCCAAGTGCAGCTATTTATGGCTCCGATGCAATAGGAGGTGTGATTAATATCATTACTCGTACTGAATCTAATGATGAACGAAAACAGATAAATGTTGGTGCTGCGAGCCATAACGGTAAAGATGCTAATTTTGTGGCCAAATCAAAGATAAATGATAAAGGTCATATTCAGATCGCTGGTGGGTATGAGAAAACTGATGGCTACGACTTTAAAGCAGTACCTGATGGTACTAATTATGGTTATGAAAACCGCAACTTACACCTTGGCTATAAGCACGAATTTAATCGAAATTGGAGTGGATTAATCGATTATCGCTGGTTTGATAGTATTGGTGAGTATAATAGTAACGGGACTGTGAAAAAGGGTTCAGTTGACAACCAGAGTGTATCTGGACGTTTAGATTTCGATAGAGATGCGTATAAAACGTTCCTTACGTTAAATTATACCTTAATTGAAAAGCGCGATTATGCTCAGTCAGTAGGTTCTGCTAATGCGGACACGCATAGTCAAACTGGTGCACTCAATGCCCAGTGGTCCAATTTATATCAATTAAACGAAGTTCTAGCTCTAGGCGGTGGGATTGACTATAGACAAGAAACTCTCTCTGATGATGCGATGAGTTGGGGGAGTGCTCATAAACTTGCAGGAGAAACGCGTGATACTATAGGTGGATATATTTCTGGTCGAGCTGATTATGAGAAAGTCTCTATAGAAGCAAATGCTCGCTATGATAAGCATGATAAATACGATGATTATTCAACTTGGTCATTGGCTGCAAAATATAGTTTTGCGAGAAACTATAGTACTTATGCGAGTGTTGGCACTGCATTTAAAGCACCGAGTTTTAATAGCTTAACAACTACCCCAGATTTAGAGCCAGAAAATTCTCGCAATATAGAGATCGGGATTACAGGCTTGACTGGCTTTTTGGATTGGCAGTTATCAGCGTACAATAACAAAGTCGATAACTTGTTGATTTGGTACACCGTGCCAGGTAACCCATTCGGTAAAACGTATAATGTCGATGCGGATATTAAAGGGCTAGAAGTTGAAGGTCGTTTTGATACTGGTCCCTTCCACCATACTCTGATAGCCGAATATAAAGATCACAAAGATGTTAATGGCACGCAATTAGCGCGACGAGCTAAAGAAAACTTCAAATGGATTAGTGAAGCAGCGCTTGGTGATTTTGATTTAAGTTTGACATATATCTACACTGGCAAGCGACTTGATCTGCCAACAATGAATCCGACAGATAGCGACTATCTACCGGCAACAAGTTTGTGGGATACGGCGGTATCGTATTGGATAGCAGATAATCTTGCTGTTCGTGGTCGTATAGATAATGTGTTTGACGAGGAGTATGAGACAGCGAAAGGCTATCGCTCTCCGGGTCGCACATTCTATGCTTCGGCAACGGTTCTATTTTAGGATAAGTGGTTAATAATCACGTCACTGCCTAGTGGTGGCGTGATTTAGACGTAATATGAAAAAAAACATTATTATCAGCTGGTCATCAGGAAAAGATTCTACGCTAACCCTAGAAAGGTTAATGGAGTCTGAGGATTACCATGTAGTAGGGTTGTACACGACGCACGTAAATGGTGAAGTCCCTTTTCAAGTGACGCCATTATCTGTCGTAGAGATGCAAGCACAAAGACTAGGTCTACCGCTCGTAGCCATAGAGTTGCCGGCCGTCTTTCCTAGTAACGAGATCTATCAGTCTAAAGTGATTCAAGGAATACAAACATCTGGATTGCCAGTTGATGGCATCGCCTTTGGTGACATGTTCTGTAACGGCATTGTTGATTACCGCAAGAGTTATGTCGAACCGGCGGGTTATGAGGCTATTTTTCCGCTACTGGGAGAAGACAGTTATACCTTGGCGAAAGAAATACTGCAGCGTGGCATTGAAACGGTAATGGTGACGGTGGATCGCAACGTGTTACCAGAGTCCATCTGTGGACGGTTTTATACTCAAGAGCTAATTGATAATCTACCTAAGCATGTTGACCCTTGTGGCGAGGATGGGGAGTTTCATACCTTAGTAGTTCATTCTCAATACTTTTCGTCTTCAATCGAACTGGAGCATTGCGGCATTGAAACCGCCGAGCGATTTAGCCATCTTCGCTACCGTGTCGTGTCAGATTAACATTAACCAGGTTTACGCTAACCATGCTTGTCAGTATGATTAGCGGCAATATCGCTAAAGTTTTGTTGTTATGTCGAATCAAATAACCAAGAAAAATATTCTCATCTTTGACTCTGGTGTCGGTGGACTCTCAGTTTTTAAAGAGATCTATGCTCGATTGCCTAACGAGAATTATATCTATTTGTTTGATAATGAAGCCTACCCTTATGGCGAATTGGCTCAAGATGTCTTAATTACTAGAACTTGCGCATTAGTGAAGCAAATGGTGTCGGTGACGAAGATTGATATTATCGTAATCGCTTGCAATACGGCGAGTACGATAGTGTTGCCTCATTTGCGTCAGCAGACATCTATTCCCGTTGTTGGTGTCGTTCCTGCAATAAAGCCAGCCTCAATACTGTCGAAGACCGCGGTAGCATTGATTGCGACTCCGGCCACAATTACAAGACAGTATACGCAAGACCTGATTCGTGACTTTTCAACAGATAGAGAAGTTAAGCTTATTGGTTCAACTCGTTTAGTTGAGTTAGCGGAAGATAAACTGAGAGGCCGTGCTATAGACCAAAGTGAGATCGGGCAGATCCTTTCATCACTTAACAACAATATTGATGTAGCAGTTTTAGGGTGTACTCACTTTCCTCTATTAAGAGAAGAGATCGGTCACGCACTCGGTGATAAGGTTGAATTGATTGATTCTGGTGAAGCTATAGCAAGAAGGGTAGCGAGTCTTTTAGGAGAAACAGAGGAAGAGACGGAAGAAGGGCTATTGAGTATTTTTTGTAGTGCGCCCCCTGTAGAGGAGGCGGCACTAAATAACGCAGTACAATTGTTAGGCTTTACACCTATTCAACTATTTCCCCTTCAGGGTGTTTAGGGTCGTTAGCGACACGAACTTTCAATGTACGCTGCATGTAATCTTTTTCGTTGATAGCATTGATAGCGGCATCGACATCAGAACTAGCCATAACAACAAATCCAAAGCCTCTGCGTTTACCTGTTCTTTTATCCTTCATTAGCCTCACAGCAAAGACCTCCCCGTATTCACCAAATAGATCTCTTACATGAGACTCATTAGCTTTATACGGTAGGTTCCCTACATAGAGAGTTTTAGTTGAATTCGATGATTCGGATACTTGCTTAGGTGCGGAGGTTGAAAGCTTTACGACGAAAAAAGTGGCAACCACACCAACAACAAATGCGAGAGCTGGCGAAACTGTAAGTTGAGAGAAGATGATTCCCCCTAATACGGCAACAGCGATCACCAGAAAGACTGATTTTTTAGAATCCATATTTAAATACTACTTTTCTTAATTGCGAATAATGACATCTATCGTTAAAAAATAGATATAAGAATATTACGTAGTTGAGGGGGATTTTTCCAATTAATTGATGTGATGTATTTCAAATGTTGGATTTTAATCAAGAAAAAAGCATCTTGATGGCATTTTGAGCAAACAATAATTAATTTGGAAAAAACACTTGTCATCAGTTGAGTGATCTCTATAATGCCGCCTCACCGACACGGAGTGAGACGAAAGTCACATTGGCGAGTCGGTTTGGAGTAGAAAAGAAAGTTTGAAAAAACATCTTGACTCTCCAGTCGGGAAGCGTAAGATACGCACCCCTAACGACGAGACGCCAAGCGACGAAGACGTTAGAAATGTTCTTTAAAAATTTAGACCTATATCAATCTGTGTGGACACTTGTTGATGATAATCATTATGTTTACTTCTGCTTTGAGCGGAGATAAACCACTTCTTCGGAAGTAAAATGGTTTTCAATGAACACGTGACTTAAGGGTAGTAAGTTCGCTTACTGTCACACAGTCAAAATTCATTATCGTTCTGTTGGAACGATAATAGCTTTAAAATTACTTCTTACTTTTTAAGTAAGGGACAGTTTTGAAGTCAGTATTCATTGAGCCGACAAAATCTTAAATTGAAGAGTTTGATCATGGCTCAGATTGAACGCTGGCGGCAGGCCTAACACATGCAAGTCGAGCGGAAACGACAACATTGACCCTTCGGG